>NZ_DBHLAR010000006.1:0-24719 GCF_057314075.1 Aggregatibacter sp.
GGTCATAGGAAAGGAAAATTGAAAAAAGCAAAGCGGAATATTTTAGAGTGGAACCTAAGTTAGCATAATAGTTAGAGATAAAAGATAAGAAAAACCGCACTTAGATTTTTTATCTAAAGTGCGGTTTTTTTCTAACTTATTTGGGATTTAACTCTTTAAAATAAAATATTATTATTTGAGTGTTTGGATATAACTCGCAACATCTTGCATATCTTGTTCGCTTAATCCTTCTTTCACGCGATTGCCGGCACCTTCAATTTTTCCGCTTTTACGATCTTGAAGTGAGGTAATAATTTTCTCTTGGGAGAACGTATTCACAATTTGAGATTGTCCCATCGCTGATTTTTCAGCTTGTTTTCCGTGGCAAAGTGCACATGAACGGTTAAAAATCTTTTGTCCGTGTTCAATATTGCCTTCCGCATGAACGCTTGAAACTGCACTTAATGCAATGAGAGAAAGCATAGTAGAGTAAATTTTCATGATTTTCCTTAATTGATTTTCGTTGGGGTAAAGAGGCGTTGTAGTTCCTCTTCAGGGAGTAAACCCTCGAATTTATATATTACTTTGCCGCTTGGGTCAATCACGAAAGACGTCGGTGTGCCGACAAGTTGGTAACGCTCTGCCGTAATTTTCATTTGATCTTTAAATATCGGCAAGGTGAGTTGTCGTTTGGTGACAATCGCTTGCGTGTCGGCCTTTTCGCCGTCAATATTCATGGCGACCAGTTGCACTTGGTTCGGGTATTTTTCCGCCCATTGCTGCAAGGTTCTCAATTCCGTAATACAGGCACCGCAGGTTTCCGACCAAAAGTTGATGAGCACGGTTTTGCCCTGCCAGTCGCTTAATGAGGCTTTATTGCCTTGCAGATCGAAAGCAGCAATTTCCGGTGCGGGTTGGCCGATTTGCGCAGATTCCTCTTTGCAGGAAACACTAAAAAAAACGACCGCACTTATGCCGAGAAAACGAAGAAAATTAGCCAGCATTTTTTTCCTCACGCAATAATTTGCCGTGTTGTAAGTAAATAATGCGGTTGGTGAGTTTGCCTAAGTCCGGGTTGTGGGTCACCATGACGATCGTACGCCCTTGTCGGTTTAATTCCGTGAGTAAATTCAACACTAAATGTTCATTTGTCTCATCGAGGTTACCGGTGGGTTCATCGGCAAAAATGACCGGTGGCTGGTTCACTAAGGCGCGCGCAATACATACCCGTTGTTGTTCCCCGCCGGAAAGCTGGCTTGGTCGGTGATTCATACGATGCGCTAAACCCACTTGATCTAATACGGCTTTGGCAGCAGCTTCATCGACCACGCTGTGATAATGTTGTGCCAGCATTACGTTTTCGAGTGCGGTTAAATAGGGAATTAAGTGAAATTGTTGGAACACTAAGCCGATTTTTTCCGCACGGAAACGTTGTCTGCCCGTTTCGTCCAGTTGTGCGGCATCCACACCGTCTAAAATCACTTTGCCTTCGGTTGCGGTATCCAAGCCGGTGAGAATATTCATTAACGTGGTTTTACCTGAACCGGAGGCGCCCATGATAGAGACGAATTCACCCTCAGCAATTTGGATATTAATGTCTTCAAGTGCGGTCACTTGGCCGAATCTTTTGTATAAATGTTGTGTTTCAATGACGATTTTAGCCATGTTATTCCCCTTTCAATACGTTGGCGGTTTGAATCTCTAAAGCGCGGCGGGTCGGTACGATAACCGCGATAAACGCCACTAATAAGGATAAAGTAATGGTAATCGGAATCACTGGCAGGCGCATATCAATATAGGCTTTGAACACGGTTAAGCCGAGCACCTGTGCCAATAGATAGCCGATGATTAAGCCGCATACAATGGCGCAAAGGGCGATAATCAAGGTTTCTGCGCCGATTTGTTTAATAATGTCTCGGCTTTTTGCACCAAGGGCTTTTTGCAACGCAAATTCTTTCGCCCGTTCGCCCACGATGGCGATTAAAGTAGTGTTTACACAAAGGGTGGCTAAAATTAAAATCACCACAGAAATTAAGCCCATTAACCCTTTGATTTTATCTAGAATTTGCCCTTCGGAGGCAGAGACTTTGCGGATCGGATGAATATCTAAATCGGGATATTGTTGTTGCAACTGTTGGGCAAATTGATCCACTTGGCCTTGATCGTTTTTGACGTTTAACAATACGTTGGTCGCCAAGTTTTCTTTTTCCAACCAGTTTTGTGCAAAATCGAGGCTCACGATCAACATATTGTCGGTGGCATCGCCTGCTTCTACGATGGCTTTGATATTGAATTGATGTTTATCCACGGAATTGAGGCTTAACGTGAGTTTATCACCCACGTTTAAATTAAGCCGCTCCGCGAGAGTTTTACCGATCATGGCGTTGCGCTCGTCGAAGTTCACTCCGATAGGATTGCCTGTGATTTGCCAATAAGGCGCAAGGGTTTTCATGTCTTCAAACCACACTCCCATAATCACGATTTTCTCCAAATCACTACGTGTTACACCATATAAATAGGGGCTTGCCGCCGTGATTAAGCCTTTCGGTGCTTGGTCAAGGATCTGTTGCACTTGATCAACTTTGATTAAATTGCCGTTGCTTGGGCCAATATAAAAATTGGCGCCGAAGGTACGCAATTCTTGGCTCATTTTGGTATTAATGTCGAAGTACACTGCGGCCATTGCGGTGACAATGCTTGCGCCCACCGTGAGCGCGGCAAAAATGATGAATACCCGTTGCAAGCGCAGGTGCAAGGCGCGTAATACCAAGCGCCAAAACATATTGATGGGTTTATTGTCTGCCATAAAGCACCTCGATAGGATAAAGACGGGCAATTCGGTGTGCCGGGAACCAAGCGCCGATAACGGCGATTAAGACGGAAATCACCAAGACACAAGGGATCACGACCCAAGCAAAGCTGAGTGGCGCACCAAATAATGTGGCGCCAATAAAACGTGCTAAGCCCCAACCGGCAACGCAACCTAAGATACCACCGATTAAGCCGCTGATGATGGCTTCGCAATAAAACAGCAAGACGATTTGCCATTGGTAGGCGCCTAGCGCTTTCATTAAGCCGATTTCTTTGCTGCGTTCGATAATGGTAGTGGTCATTAATGAGGCAATGCCCATGGCAGCGGCAATCAGGGCGGCAAGGGTGACGACAGCGAGTAATAATTGAATTTTCTCAATGACGACGCCTTCAGAAGCCGCAACTTGCCAAATAGGGCGAACAATCGCGCCGGAAATCGCTTCTTCCAATTGATGGGAAATGGAGGAAACGTAGGCCGTGCAATACCAACGGTCATATTCCTCGGCGGCCAAACCGTCCACATTGGCGCGGGCTTTGCGGGATAAATCATTTTCCGGCACGGTGAGCGCGGAGACTTTAATCGCCTGTACCTTGCCTTCTAATCCAAGTAAATTTTGCACCGCACTTAACGGCAAAATCACTTGTTGTTCTTCTGTGCCGCCGGTTTTAACAATGCCTTTTACGAGGGCTGTCATGTGTTGTTGTGGCGCATTTTCTTCCGATTGATAATTTAAGGCAATCACATCACCGATTTTCCATTGCTGTTGTTTGGCAAGTTGGGCACCGAGTAGGGCAGGAATTTGTTCACCGAAATCATCAGTAGCATCATCCACCCATTCGCCTTCTACTTGCCAGTAAGGGCTGATGATTTTTTGCCCGGTGTGGTAATCCTCTTCATCCGGCACAGGAATATTATGATCAAAAAACGTCCCGAGGATGCTCACATCCTTTTCTGCGCCGTTAGCCACGTTGGCTTTTACCTGCGCACTGAGTAAGGGTGCGAACCCCACAATGTTGTTGCGCCAGAAAATGTCTTTCACATTCGGCAGTTCTTTTTCATCTAAGAAATCTTGCGTAGCGAGGGAACTCCGACTGCTGACATCACCCGGTAAAACGGCACTGCTAGCCGGTTCTACCAAAATATTGGCACCGTAAGATTTCAGCTCTTTTGCCATTTTGTCACCAATATCGATGGACACCGCGAGCAAGGCGGAAATTAAACCGGCGGCAAGAAAAATAGTGACAATGGCAAGAAGCTTGCGTTTTAGCCCATAACGCCAAGATTGAAATAACATACGCGCTAACATGATTATTTTTCCTCCTTGGCGGTTGAGGCTTCATCGGCTTTATTTAAATAGGCTTCCGGATTATCGCGGAACAGATTTAAATTCTTTTCATCCGTGAAGAAATAGGTTCTGCCTTCATGGCTGTATTTGAATTCTGTTTTGATGTTAGTCAATTTTTTACCATTGACGGGATCCACCACTTCAATTTCAATGATGGTCGTAAAGTAATTCAAGCCATCTTCCAAGTTTTTCTTGTTGATGATGACTTCCGTCTCTGTTTGTTTCCAATTATCAATCGGCACCGGATTACACCCGCCCGGTTTGCCGATGGAAGGGGTAAACATACGTACGCCACACCCGACGCATACCACTTGGTTGCCTTCCATCACATACCCTTGGTCGCCACATAAAATACAGGCATCGAACACGGCGGCAAGACTGAGTTTGTCGGGCAGGCGATTAATAATGAAAAAACGAACCGCTTTGCCATCATCAGCAACCCAGAGGAAACGATGTAATTTGCCATCTTTAACTTGTTCGATGGGAATGTGTACGTTGTTTTCTGCATCTAAGGCGACTCTTTGCGCTTCGGAAAGTTGTGGCGGCTGAGACGCGATTCTGTCCCAATAAAGTTGCGTGGCGAGCATAATGAAAATTGCCGCTATGCCATAGCCGATGACCTTGCCGGAAGTGCGTTTGGCGGCAAGGGCTTTGCGTTTTTCGATAGGTTGTTGTTCGTTATTGGCTGTACGCACGCGTGGGCGATGAATATTTAACGCAAAAATAAAGACGATAATGGTAAGAATAGCCGCATTAATGTAGTTCAAATACGTGGTGATATTGCCGGATTTTGCCACGAAACTTAACCGCACTTTGGTCAGTTCGATGACTTGCAATTTCATCAAAATCAGTAATACATCGCCAAGGAGTGGCGTGACTAAAATGAGGGTGAGTACCGTGGTGAGCAGGAGACGAAGTGCGGTCGTTTTTTTCGATGTTTTACTTTGCGCAAATAAAATCTCACACCAGCCGGCAACCACTACACAGAAAATAAAACCGAGTGCAATGGCGCTGATGTGTAATAAGAAATCCGTGTTGATGACATCGGTGCCGGTGATTGCGGCGATATTGGGATCTTTCGCCCAAAAACTACCGGCTAATACGGCGAGCATAACATGCCAAAGCGTGGTTAAACGTTGCCAATGAATAAATTGAAAAACATAAGCAAAGAGGAAGATACCGAGGCTAAAAATGGCGAGGGTGAGTTTAACACTTTGCGTATTGGGTAAACTTAATGTGATGACACTGCCGATGATAAACCCGAGAATGGCAAGCCATACTAATTTTTTGCGACTAGCGTGAGGATACGGCACCCAGCTACACGCCAGTAGTAAAGAAAACGGGAGCAGGGTTTGAATAAGAAAAACAAAGAAATAGTTCATAGCTTACTCTGAAAATTGAAAGAGAGGGGGCACCTATTTTTAGTCTTTAGCTTCCTCGGTATTTTGGAGGAAGGCACTTTTTAAAAGACCCTTTCATTATGCGTCAACATAAACAAAAACACCTTGATATGCCTCAAGGTGTTTTATTTTTTGTTTTTGTTAACACCTGAAAGGTTTATTTCAAACCGGTGAATTTGAATTCATAGTTAACATCAAACGGTTTCCACCAGCGACCAACACCGGTTTCTTCATCGGTGTGACGGTGCATACCCGCTTTTGGTGGCGGATCAATGTGGTAGGTTAATTTATAGTTACCCACGCCCATCATTTTAATGTTTGCACCATAGTGAGGACCATCGCTTGCCACCATTGGCATGAAGGTGCCTTCTTGTTTTTCACCGGTATCGGTGTTTACCAAAGTGTATTGAATGGTGAGATAAGGCATCCATTCGCCTTCACCGAAACCATTTTTGTTGCCTTTGGTGGCATGAATATCCGCTTCTAAGTGAATATCGGATTTCGCTGCCGGCAAGCCCATGCCACGTGGTTCCATGTCAACCGGTTGTAAATACACGGCGGCAATTTCCATTTCATTCATGGTGACCGGTTCACCCACAGGGAACTCTTTAAAGCCTAAGGCTGCCGGTGCGGTAATCATGCCGGCTAAAAGTGCGGTGGCGATTAATGTTTTTTTCATACTTAGTTTCTCCTTAACTGAATAAGTATAGCTTGTGCGACATTAAGCAGATTTTCTGCTTTGGTACTTCATATAAATGAATGCAAAAACAGCAGCAACCAACAAGACAGCCTGCGGAACTAATGTTTCTACATAAGGATAGATCCCCAACCATGAAATTTCCGGTACACCGGAGAACAATGTTGGTTCAAAGAGTTTGCCTTCAATCAGCTCAAGCACACTCTTACCGGCAAACACGAATGCCATTAAATACATGAATGAACCGGTGAACATAAAGAACGGTTTGAGCGGCAATTTCACCACAGTGTAGCGCATAATAAAATAGCAAATGGCCAGAATCACAACACCTACGGCAAAGCCGGCAAAAAGATAAGCGTAACTGACCGCACTTTTGGCATCGCCAACGAGGGCGTAATAAAACAACACGGTTTCTGCGCCTTCACGATATACTGCTAGGAAACTGGTGAGCCATAAGCCAATGAGCGAGCCGGCGGTTAATGCGGTGGAGAGCTTGCCTTCCAAATAACGCTTCCAGTTCTGTGCTTCGACTTTTGAAAGCAACCAATAGCTCATCATGAACAACATGACCACCGCAATCATCATGGTGAAACCTTCCAACAATTCACGGCTGGCACCGGAATTTGAGAAAATGAGTTGGAAGATCACTGCAGTAATGACGCTACCGAGCAATGCTACATAGACGGATTGGCGAATAACCGGCAGTTTGTCTTGATGATTGTTTTTCACTAAATACGCCACGATAGCCGCCACGATGAGTAGTGCTTCTAACCCCTCACGCAGGATGATTAATAAGCTGTAGAGGAACATACTCCAGTCGGTTTGTTCTCCACCTTGTAACATGGCGACAGCTTGGCTTAAACCTTGGCTTAATCCCTGTGCTTGTTCTTGTAACTTTTCTTTCTCTGCGCCGGCTTTCATTAAGCTCACTAAACGGGTGAAATAGCCTTCTAATTGCGCTTTGAAATTGCTGTCACGAGAACCGATTTTATTCTCCATGCCGGTGCTTTCAAAAATGTCAAAGTAAGTATCTTGCACCGTTACCATGGCTTTTGCGGTATCACCTTGTTCATATAAATGGATGGCTTGCTGAACGCCGGCGTTCACTTGTGTACTGATTTGTGCCCAATCTTTATCCGGTGTTGTGTCGGCAACCTTATCGGTTGTTTGTTCTATTTGGTTTTCTCGGGTCGTTGGTAAATTAGGAAGCTGTTCTTCAATATCTTGTAACAGCGTTGTGATTTGATAACCAAAGTCGCTGATTTGATCCGGTTGTTCGCTCAGTTTGATCAAATCATAAAACTGTTGATTAAGATTGCCGGAAATGGCAGCGGAGCGATTTTGGCGAATGGACATTTCCATTTCAGAGTTTTTATAGCCATCGTATTGCGCTTGTTGCACCAGTTTTTTAGCGGTGGCGTAATCTTTTGCTTCATAAGCCGTCATGGCTTGTGCTAACAAATCGTCAATGGTTTTAAAGCTTTTTTGCCAGTGCGCAACAATCGTTGCGTTTTCATATACGGCGTGCTGACCTGAGGCATTAAGTTGGTGTCCTGCGGTTAGGGAAGGAAGCACTTCTTGTAACGCCTCTTTAAGACCATCGATTTTCGCTTTGACTTGTTCTTGTGACTGGTTTTCACCAATCATTTTACGAATTTCACCAAAGGTGGCTTCCATTTGATAGCTTTTTTGGGCAGAAAAGTTAATGCGAATCGGCCCTTCAAGATTTTCAAATACTTCAAAATAAGCCATTTGGACTTCGGTACGGGCATCATCGACTTTATTTTCGGCATAAAGTGAGGCGGTTTTATCCAACCGATTTTCAATATCCTGTACCCATTGTTGATAGTTATCTTCGGCGTGCGTTAAGGTGGAAAATAACAAAAAGATGCTAAAAATAGCGTAGTGATACCAACGAGAAATGCGCATAATCCCTCTTTTTACGTCTATCCATTTTAGGTTTGCAATTGAGAATAATTATCCTCTAACGGATTTTTAATGCAAGGGAAATTCGTGTAAAAAAATAGAGCTAGATCATAAAGTCATTGAATTTTGTGTCTTGATGGTGAAGAAAATAGGAAAAGTGCGGTGACTTTTCCTATTGTTTTAGCGTGAGGAGAAAGAATGATTAATTTGTTGGCAAGTCATCAATGACAAGATAGATTTTCGCCACCGGGCCATGTACCCCAACCACTTTGATTAATTCAATATCTGCCGTGGAACTTGGACCGGAAATGATATTAATGCAAGAAGGCATACGCTCGCCTTGTTGGGCTTTGTCATGCAGGATTTTTGCCAGTTGTGCCACACGTGGCAGTATTTTGCTTTTACGCACGACAACAATGGATTTTTCCGGCAGTAAGCTCACAGAACGACCGCGTTCAGCTTGGGAAAATAGCACGATACCGCCTGATTCGGTTAAACCGTATTCAGCGTAAACGATCCCAATATTGGCTTGTTCCGATTGGGTAATGTTCGCTTCTGCGTGTTCCGGCGACCAAATATGACAAGGGTATTTTTCTTGAACTGCTTGGGTAATACCGAGTTCTTCTAAGCGCGGGTCATCGTTTAACACGATATCGCCACCGCCATATTTCTCGCAAAGTTCAAGTGCGGCCTGTTTTGCCAACGTTTCTGAGGTTACGACCACATCTACCATCATCACTTTAGCAAAGTTTACAAACTCCTCGCAAAGTTGTGCTTGGGTGAGGTGGGTGAGGCGTTCTGTCGGATAAGTATTCACCGGTGTTGCCATAGCTTCCGGCACATTGGCGCGTGGTTTGCCCATTTTTGCCGCCAGTTTATTGAGGAAGTTTTCTCTATTTTGTAAATCCATTAGTTTGATCCTCTGTTGTTGAACCATTGACGGAAACTTTCGCCTTCAGCTTTTGGTAAATCACGGGCTTTTGTCCATTCTGCGAGTGCACCGAGTTGAATCGGCGCTTTGCCGTTCTTAATCAGTTTAGCCGCTAATTTAGCGCCGGTGTTTACACCGATTTTCCATAAGGTTGGATGGGCGTTAGCAAAGCCAAAACCGAAAATGGATAAGCGTTCCAATGCCGGCGTTTTACCTTGTTCTACCATTTTTTCACGGTGTTTTAAAATCAGTTGGGCTAACGGAATGCGTACCGGACAAACTGAGTTACAGGCATTACATAAGGAACAGGCGTATGGCAATTCTTTGAATTCGTCATAGCCGCCAAGTAATGGCGAAATCACTGCACCAATTGGGCCCGGATAAATAGAACCATAACCATGGCCACCGATTTGACGGTACGCTGGGCAAGTATTTAAGCATGCCCCGCAACGGATACAGCGTAAAACTTCTTGGAATTCGGAGGCCAAAATATCGGAACGACCGTTATCGACGATGACTAAATGGAATTCTTCCGGACCATCGGTTTCGCCGGCAAGGCGAGGGCCGGTAAGCCAGGTGTTGTAACCGGTTAATCTGGCGCCCACCGCACTACGTGCCAGCATCGTAATTAACACATCCACTTCTTGGAAAGTCGGCGCTAGGCGTTCCATTCCCATCACGGCAATGTGCGTTTTTGGCAGCGTGGTGGCTAAACGTAAGTTACCCTCGTTAGTCACCAAACAAACAGAGCCGGTTTCTGCCACAGCAAAGTTACAACCGCTGATGCCGATGTCAGCTTCTAAGAAATCCTGACGAATTTTTTCACGTACGAAACGGGTCATATCTTCCGGCGTTTCCGCACCTTCATAGCCGAGTTTTTCATGTAAATCTTTGCGAATTTGGTGACGATCTTTATGAATCGCCGGTACCACAATATGTGATGGCTTGTCGCCGGAAATTTGCAGTAAATATTCGCCTAAATCCGTTTCAATGACTTGCATGCCTTCGTTTTCTAATACGCCATTTAACCCAATTTCTTCCGTTACCATGGACTTGGATTTCACGATTTTCTTGGCATTTTTTTTCAGCGCAACTTGGCGAATGTATTCGGTGGCTTCTTCAGCCGTTTCGGCAAAATAAACATGCCCACCATTGGCGGTAACTTTTTCGCTTAGTTGGTATAAATAGGCATCAAGGTTTGCTAAAACATGATTACGGATTTGTTTGGATAAATCACGCCATTCTTCCCAGTGGCCTAACTCATCCACCATTTTTTGACGGTTTGTGCCGATGGTTTCTTGGGCTTTTACCACCGCTTTGCGCATGATTTCATTATGGACTTCGCGATCAACGCGTGCTTTAAAAGGGAGGTTACTGGTTTTTAAAGACATCTTATTTTCCCTCCTGCATTAATACTTCTGCGATATGCATCACTTTGATTTTGCTGCCTTCACGTTGTAGGCGACCACCAATATTGAGTAAGCAGCTCACGTCCGCCCCAATTAAGTATTCCGGTTCGACTTCCTCAACGTGTTCCACTTTTTCTTTGACCATTTCACCGGAAATTTCTGCCATTTTGACCGAGAACGTGCCACCAAATCCGCAACAGGTTTGTTGATTATGAATAGGCAACAGTTCTAAGCCTTTAACATGTTTGAGCAACTCAATCGGCTCGTTCACAATACCGAGTTTACGGAAAAGACTGCAGGAAGGGTGATAAACTGCACGACCCGCCAGATGGGCACCGATGTCGGTCACGCCGAGTTTATTCACGATAAAATCCGTTAAGTCATAGAAACGAGCGGCGACTTTTTTAGCACGTTCCGCCCATTCCGGTTCATTGGCGCGAGTAAAGTAATCCGGGTAATTTTTAACAGCATAAACGCAAGATCCGGCAGGGGCTACGATTGGGTAGTCGTTAGCTTCAAAGGTTTCGACCAAGTTTTTCATGCCGGGAAGGGCTTGTTTGGTATAACCGCTATTTAACGCCGGTTGCCCACAACAACCTTGTTTTTCTAAAAAGGTCACCTGACAGCCTAACTTTTCCAGTAGCAGAACGGTGTTTTTTGCTACACCGCTTTTGACTACATCGGCAATACAGGTCACGTAGAAATTCACATTCATCGTAATACTCCAATATTAAAAAAGAAAAATCAGTTAAAAAATTAAATAACGACCGCAAAAGTGCGGTCGTTTTTTGAGTCAATTTTCTAGATTGTTACTACAATGTGTATAACAACGGAATTAATAGGGTGGCACAAAGTGCAGCAATAATACCGTAAACCACCATTGGAACGATCGTGGTTTTGATGATGGTGCCTTCTTGATTTTGAATGTTTAATACGGAGGACACCGCAACGATATTATTAATACATACCATGTTACCCATTGCACCACCGACTGATTGTAGTGCCAAGATTAATGCTACGGATAAACCGGTCGTTTCTGCAGTGGATAATTGTACACTACCGAAGGTTAAGTTGGATACGGTGTTAGAACCGGAGAAGAACGCACCGACTGCACCAAGGTAAGAGGAGAAAATCGTCCAGTCATCGCCGGTGACTTCTGCAAAGGTGCGGCCAATGATTTTCACCATAGAGTGTTCGCCACCCACTAACATTAAGTTGACCATCACTAAGGCACCCATTAGGGCGATAAATGGATTTTTGGATTGTTTCAAGCTGGTGGCAAAAATATCTTTGACTTTTGCACCGGAAACGCCGAATACCGGAATGGCAATTAATACCGTGATAACAAATGGAATTAATGCCGGCACATAAAGCAATTTATAGCTTGAGGAAACATCTGATCCGAAGATATTTTTTAGGCTGAAGATAAGGCCTTTACTGATTTCGAATGTCCCTAATGAACCTAACACGGTAGTAAACCAAACGGTGGTGTCGTTCATCATCGCTTTAAACGGCAATTGGTGAATACGTGTTACGACTAAAAACGCAATTAACAAACCGGTAGGGAAGAGGGCTTTAACCACTTGACCGGTGGTTACCGCATTGCTATCCAATGTGTTTTCGACTTTTGCTAACCCGATATTGCGATTTGCCGCCCAGACAGAAACAAACAACCCGATTGCGCCGCCCACTAAAGACGGGAATTCATAGTTAAATTGTGCAATCAGTAAATAAGGCACAACGCAAGCAAAGACACTGATATAAATAAAGACCAAGTTTTGGCGAATATCTTTCCAGCTGACAAGTACACGCAATGCCAATAATGGGATAAGCAGGGCGGCCACAGAGTGAATCAGTGCTGTGATGGAGCCGACTTCTAGTACCATGTCTTCAGATAATTTAAGCGGACCGAAACCGAACCATGTTGGTGTGCCTACCGCGCCGAAAGACACCGGAACGGAGTTCATAATTAAAGTAAGCATCGCCACTTTTAACGGATTAAAACCTAAGCCCATAAGAATTGGCGCGGCAATGGCGGCTGGTGTACCGAAACCACTGGCACCTTCAATCATAAAGGCAAACGCCCAACCGATAATCATCAGTTGCGCCACCGGATTTGGGTTAATGTTACCCAACCATTTACGCATAATGTCGGTCGCACCGGACACTTCACAAAAACGATTGAATAGAATCGCACCGAAAATGACGGTGATCGGGGTTTGTACGGCAACGATTGCCGAGGTGACGTTCGCACTGATGGTGACAATGTCCGTATTGAAGTGCAATAAATGCACGACCATAACAAGTGTTGCAATCCAAGGTAATGCAACATAAGACGGTAAAGCATTACGCTTAACCATTAAATAGATCAATAAGACAATAGGTAAGACGCTTAGGAAAAAAGACATGTTTACTCCTGTTAATAATAATTAGCAATTAGAACATCGAACGGATTCTAGGGAATATACTTAGAAAAAATATACCTATTTTGGGAAAGTGTGATCCAGTTATCAAAAAATATGCACATTTTTTAAAAAAAATGTGATCTATGTAACTTAATTGTTTTAGCTTTAGTGAAAATAGCGCTTTTATACAATCAAGTGCGGTCAAAAAAAGCGTGTTTTTACGGTGTCTTATCGGTTATTTTCTGTTATTCTTTTGGCGTTTTTCGTCAACGTTATTTTTAACATAAGGGTAACAATCTATGGCCAATACTTCATTAATTAGTCAACTTCGTCAAATTGTCGGTGACAAATATTTGATTACTGACCCGAGCAAATCGGAAGCCTATCGTAGCGGTTATCGTTTTGGTAACGGAAATGCTTTGGCAGTAGTTCGCCCGGGAAATTTAACGGAATTTTGGGCGATTCTTAAAGCTTGTGTGGCGGCAGATGTTATTGTTATTGCTCAAGCCGCCAATACCGGTTTAACCGGCGGATCTACGCCTGATGGCAATGACTATGATCGCGACATTGTGATTATCAATGCGATGCGTATTTCAGGCATTCAATTAATTAATGACGCACAGCAAGTGGTTTGTTTGCCGGGTTCTACACTAAATGAATTAGAGATCGCTTTAAAACCGCACGGACGTGAACCGCACTCTGTCATCGGTTCTTCCTGTATTGGCGCCTCGGTGATCGGCGGTATTTGTAATAACTCCGGTGGAGCGTTGGTACAACGCGGACCGGCTTACACAGAAATGGCGCTTTATGCGCAATTAACAGAGCAGGGCGAATTACAACTGGTGAATCACTTAGGTATTGATTTAGGTGATACGCCGGAAGAAATTTTAGCGAATTTAGAGAATCAACGTTATCAACGCAAAGACATTCAATTAGATTGTGGCAAGGGACACGACCATGCCTACTGCAATCATGTGCGTCAAGTAGATGAAGATAGCCCTGCACGTTTTAATGCCGATCCGGCGCGTCATTATGAGGCGTCCGGTTGTGCGGGAAAATTAGCGATTTTTGCGGTACGGTTAGATACCTTTGTGGCAGAGAACAAGACCGCAGTATTTTATATTGGCACCAATCAAACAGAGACATTAAATGATCTTCGTCGTCATATGTTGGCAAATTTTAAACAGCTACCGATTTCCGGTGAGTATATTCACCGTGATGCGTTTGATGTGGCGGCTAAGTATGGCAAAGATACGTTTTGGGTGATTAAAAAATTTGGCACACATTGGTTGCCGAAGTTATTTGCCATGAAAGCCAAAGTGGATCGTTTGGCTAAAAAAATCAGTTTTATGCCAAGTCATTTCAGCGACAAAATCATGCAGGCGATTTCAACGGTCTTGCCGGAACATTTGCCGAAAAAATTATGGCAATATCGTGATCAATACGAGCATCACTTGATTGTTAAAATGGGCGGTGATGGCGTACAGGAAGCGCGGGATTATTTAACCTCTTATTTTAAAGAGGGCAGCAAAGGCGCTTTCTTTGAATGTGATGCCGTAGAAACGCAAGCGGCGATGTTACACCGCTTTGCTGTGGCTTCAGCAGCGATTCGTTATCGTGCAATTCATGAAAAAGAAGTGGAAGACATTGTGGCTCTGGATATTGCATTACGTCGTAATGATCGTGAGTGGTTTGAAACTTTGCCGCCTGAGATCAACCAAAAAATCAGTCATAAATTGTATTACGGGCATTTTATGTGCCATGTGTTCCATCAGGATTACATTGTGAAAAAAGGCCATGATTGCATGGAATTAGAGCATCAAATGCTAGAATTGCTTGATAAGCGTGGCGCACAATACCCGGCAGAACATAATGTGGGCCATTTATATGAAGCGAAACCGGCGTTGCGTAAATTCTATAAAGCGCTCGATCCAACCAACAGTTTTAACCCGGGCATCGGGCATACATCGAAGAAGAAACACTGGCAATAGCAACATCATTTTGTGAGGGATTCATGTTGTTGCGCCCGCACAAAATACATTAAAAAAAGACTGCACTTTAGGTGTTAAAGTGCGGTCTTTTTTTATAGTGTTTTTTTTAGTGGATGTAAACGTTATTGCGTTAATTTGCCGGTCTTGCGTCTTCCACCGGTGCTGAATTACCTTCGTTTAACACATCCCAAACGCTTTCTTGTTTCGTAACATTATTGCTTTCAACGGTATTGGCGGAAGGTGTTGTCGGCGTATATTCGGTTTGTTGGCAGAAAGATTGATTTCTGTCGGCCCAAACAGGAATTGTGCGAGCACTACTGCAATCCCAACCACCATAGGCATTGATACCGACCCATTTAATTTGTTCCGGTTTATGAAGTTTTAACGGTCGGATAGTGGTACGTTTTAAATACTCTTTATAGACCTGTAACGCACCGCTGGCACCGGTGAGTTTCGTTTCACCGTTGTCGTCTCGACCAAGCCAGATGGTGGTGACGTTTTCGCCATCAATTCCGACAAACCAAGTATCGCGCGCATCGTTAGTGGTACCGGTTTTGCCGGCTAAGTGTAAATAGGCGTAATCCGGTTGCAGGCTGTGCGCGGTGCCACGATCAACCACTTGTTGCATAGCAAAGAGCGTTTGGAAGGCGGCTTCATGTGGAACCACTTGTTTGGGCTCAAATTCACGGGAATAAACTACATTGCCTTGTCTATCCACCACACTGTTGATGGTATTGAGCGGAATGCTTGCCCCTTCATTAGCGATGGTTTGGTAAAGTTTGGTCACGTCATAAGGCGAAATGGCATAGGAACCCAGCAACATTGACGGGACTTTCGGAATCGTGACTTTATCCCACCCCATAGCTTGTTGCACTGAAATTACTTTGGTTAACCCTAACTTCATACCGATATTGACCGTTGGGATATTCAACGAGCGTACTAATGCATCCATCAGCATGACTGAGCCGCTGTATTTGCGGTCGTAATTGCGTGGCTGCCACGGCGGACTGCCTTTCACATTGATGGTAATCGGTTGGTTGTTAATCGGTGTGTTCAACCGAAATTGATCCGGATACATAAGTGCGGTTAAATAAACGGATGGTTTTACCAACGAGCCGATTTGGCGTTTAGCCGATAAGGCACGGTTGAACCCGGCAAATTGCGTTTGCAATCCCCCCACAATGGCGCGCACTTCACCGGTTTGATAATCGGCAACCACCATGGCGGATTCCAAAAACGGATTCTTATGTTTAAGCTGTAAATCGGATACGGCACTGATTACTGCTTGTTCTGCGCGATCTTGTTGTTTCACGTCCAATGTAGAGAAAATTCGCGCACCCAGGAGATTTTCTGTTTTGCCTTCACCAAGTTGGTGGCGTAATTCGGTTTGTAAGGTTTGAATAAACGCCGGGTATTTACGGCTAATTTTCCCTTTTTCTTGCACACCAAGCGGACGTTGGCTCAATAATTGATACAGTTCCTCACCGATGATTTTATGTTCCAACATCAAATGCAACACCACATTGCGGCGTTCCAGCGCATTTGTGGGATTACGCCACGGATTATAGAGGGAAGGGCCTTTGACCATGCCCACTAATAAGGCAATTTGATCCAAACTGATTTCCCGCACGGAACGTCCGAAATAAAACTGGCTGGCTAATTCAAATCCGTGGATTTGGTTGTCGCCGTTCTGCCCGAGGTAAATTTCATTTAAGTAGGTTTCTAAGATACGGTTTTTGTCATAACGCCAATCGAGAATTAACGCCATCAAGGCTTCGTTAATTTTACGGGTGAGGGTGCGTTCGTTGCTTAAAAATAAGTTTTTCACCAGTTGTTGGGTTAGCGTACTGCCGCCTTGTACTGTATGACCTGCTTGAATATTCGTGATGACGGCACGCAAAATACCCAGTGGACTGATACCATCGTGTTGGAAAAAACGACGATCTTCTGTCAGTAATAAGGCATCAATGAGTAAGCGTGGATATTGTTGCAAGGAAATCGCAAGACGTTCTTCTTTGTCCGATTGCAAAATGGCAATCAACTTCGGCGCTAAACGAAATTCATCAGTCGCTTTGACGTTAATCAGATCCTCAATGACTGCCAGTTTATCGTTTTCAAAACGCAGACGAAAAACCCGTTGCGCCTCCGGTGTGTCAGGGAAAGGGAATGCACGACGCAATAAGACAATGGTGTTGTCTTCGATTTTAAAATCGCCCGGTGCTGCGATCATTGTGGTTTGGCGATATTCGTTATCGAGCAGGAGCTGTTTAATTTGTTCAAGGCTGAGTTGGTCGCTGACCCGAACACTTTCAATACGGCTATACACTTCCGCCGGCAAACGCCAAATTTGGCCGTCCATTTTGCTACGAATTTGCCAATCCAAATAAGCGGAATAGCAAAACAACATACAAAAGGCGGTAAATGCAATTTTTAATAGGGTCGTCGTCCAAGATTTTTGGGGTGTTGTAGAAGGTTGTTTGGAAGACGTATTTTGAGCAGGTGTTGTTGCCATATGCGTTACCGTTTGGGCTGAGTGTTGGGATTAGGCGGGGATAAAATCCAAGTAAGAATGTAAAAAACGGGCAAAATCTTCAATGCCACAAAAGGCGATACTTTCATCATCGTAATAATAAAAACCGTCTTCCAATGCGTCTTGATTCTCAATGGCGAGATTATTTGCCTTCGCCATCACCTCATCCGCGTTAATGTATAAGCTATATTCGGCACCGGTTAACACCACATCCGCCGCATGGGGCGCGGGTAAGTTTTGTAAATGAAAAAGTGCGGTGGAAATCAGTTGTGGATTTGACCGCACTTCGATGTTAAACCAGTTGGCAAAGGCTTCGTGCTCCATGGAGCACTTCGCGACAGTGTTGCCTTGATGGGAGGTAAACTGAAAATCCATATTAGATGCTGAAAGAGGATCCGCAACCGCAAGTGGATGAGGCATTCGGGTTATTCACCACAAAACGTGAACCTTCCAAGCCTTCGGTATAGTCAATGGTACCGCCGATTAAATATTGTAGGCTCATCGGATCGATAACTAACTGTACACCGGCATTTTCTACGGTTAAGTCACCTTCATTGACTTTTTCGTCAAAGGTAAAGCCGTATTGGAAGCCGCTACAACCGCCGCCGGTAATATAGACGCGCAATTTAAGTGCCGGGTTTTCTTCTTCGGTAATTAAAGACTTCACTTTTTGTGCCGCAGCATCAGTAAAGGTTAACGGAACGGATATCTCTGTCATATTGTATAATTCCCCACGATTTATTTGAGCGCGTATTATCCAATAACCGACTAGTCCATTCAAGAATTTATCAAGGATTTTTCTCTGTCACAGTGCTATAATTCCGCCCATTAATTTTTTAAATAGGGAGATAAACATGAGTATTCCATTAAGAACGGAAGAGGAAATTGTTAAATTACGCGAAGCCTGCAAACTGGCATCCGATGTGTTGATGATGATCGAGCCTTATGTAAAAGAAGGCGTTACCACCGGAGAATTGGATCGCATTTGTCACGACTATATGGTGAACGTGCAAAAAGTTATTCCCGCTTGCTTGAATTATCATGGTTTCCCGAAAGCGACTTGCATTTCCATTAACGAAGTGGTTTGTCATGGCATCCCAAGTTTTGATAAGCATCTGAAAAATGGCGATATTGTGAATATTGATGTCACGGTGATAAAAGACGGTTATTTTGGGGATAACTCGAAAATGTATATCGTTGGCGAGACCAATTTACGCAGTAAAAAGCTGGTGGAAGCGGCACAAGAAGCCCTTTATGTCGGTCTGCGTACGGTGAAACCTGGCATTCGTTTAAATGAAATCGGTAGAGCCGTACAAAAATATACGGAATCTCAAACGTTTAGTGTGGTGCGCGAATATTGCGGCCATGGCATTGGGACGGAATTCCACTGTGAACCCCAGGTTTTGCATTATTACGCAGACGATGGTGGCGTGGTGTTAAAACCGGGTATGGTATTCACCATTGAGCCAATGATTAACGCCGGTAAAAAAGAAGTGCGTTTAATGGGCGATGGGTGGACGGTGAAAACCAAAGACCGTAGCCATTCTGCGCAATTTGAGCACCAAATTGTGGTGACAGAAAACGGCTGTGAAGTGATGACCATCCGTGACGAAGAGATTGCCGAAGGGCGTATCCAACGTGTCATGGTGAACGTTTAATTAATCGAAATCCGCTGCGTTTCCCGTGGCGGATTTTTTCTATTTTCTGCTTTTGCAAGATGACCTATGCTTTTTCCTTACGATACCCAAGCCGAGCTCACGCCAAGTGCGGTCAAAATTCAGAGAGAAAATTTAAAACAGTTTGAACTGGCGAATTTTGACAAAATAGCTATCGATCAACTGATTGCCAATCGTACGGCGTTTTACGATCAATTCCTTTTGCACTTGTGGCGCTATTTTCAATTTGCCGACAATCCCACATTAAGTCTGATTGCCGTGGGCGGTTATGGGCGGCAGGAAATGTTCCCTCTTTCCGATTTGGATATTTTGATTTTAACAGAGCAAGTCCCAAGCGAGGCGTTACAGGAAACACTCGGTCAATTCGTGCAATTTTTATGGGATTGCGGTTTTAACGTTGGGCAGAGCATCCGTACCCTTGCCGAATGCGAAACGGAAGGCATGGCGGATATCACGGTGGCGACAAATTTGTTGGAGGCGCGTTATTTAATCGGCAATCAAACGTTATTCAAACAGTTGGTCGCATTGGTGCAACAACCGACTTTTTGGTCAAAAAACGATTTTTGCCAGGCAAAGATTCAAGAAAAAAATGAGCGTTATCAACGTTATAACAATACGTCTTACAATCTTGAACCCGATATTAAATACAGTCCCGGCGGCTTGCGGGATTTGCATTTGTTGTATTGGATTGCCCTTCGTCACAACGGGGCGAAAAATTTACAGGAAATTTTGCAAGCGGGATTTATTCATCCTGCGGAGTATGCTTTGTTGCTGAAAAGCCAACAATTTCTGTTTAAAGTGCGGTATGCATTGCATTTAATCTTGACGCGTTATGACAACCGCCTTTTATTTGATCGTCAATTAAAAGTCAGCGAATTATTGGGATTCCAAGGCGAGGGCAATCAAGGCGTGGAAGCCATGATGAAGCAATTTTTTCAGGCGTTACATTCCATTTCGTTGTTGAGCGAATTGCTGGTCAAGCATTATCAGGAGCATTTTTTAACCCCACATGAAGTGATGAATGAGCAAGTGCTTGATGTGAATTTCAGCTTGATAAATCAATCCATTTGTTTGCGTCATCGCCAATGCTTTGAACAACAGCCGGAAAGCATCCTCGATCTTTTCTATTATTTAACGCAATATCCGCAGGCGGAGATCCATTCCTCCGTATTACGTGAGCTGTATTTGGTGCTAGAGCAACGACAAGGCTATTTATGCGATTTACCGATGGCACGAGAAAAATTTATTCGGTTGTTTAATCAGCCTAATGCCATCCAACGGGCATTTTTCCCCATGCACCAACATGGTGTACTGACCGCTTATTTACCGCAATGGGGCAATATTGTCGGCTTAATGCAGTTTGATTTGTTCCATTGTTACACCGTGGATGAACATATTCTGCGCGTGATATTAAAACTGGAAAGTTTTTTAGCGGAAGCATCGGCGCAAAATCACCCGATTTGCCATCAAATAATGCATCAAATCTCTGACCGCACTTTATTGTATATCGCTGCTTTATTTCACGACATCGCCAAAGGGCGTGGTGGCGCGCATGAATTACTGGGGGCGGAAGATATACGCGAGTTTGCCGCACTGCATGGCTTCGACCAACGCGAAACGGAAACCATGGCATGGCTGGTCGAACAGCATTTGTTGATGTCGGTGACGGCACAACGACGGGATATTCACGACCCGGAAATTGTATTGAGCTTTGCCGAGCGCGTGCGTAATCAAGTGCGCTTAGATTATTTAACGTGCCTCACCATTGCCGACATTGTGGCGACCAATGAAACCTTATGGAACAGCTGGAAGCGTTCTTTATTAGCGACCTTATATGATTACACCACGCAACAATTCGCTCAAGGGCTGGCAACCTTGTTGGATAATCAGGCAAAAGCCGAAGAGCATCGCCGCTTAGCGTTGTTAGAAATACGTGAAAAAAACACCGCACTTTCTGAGGCGCAAATTGAAAAGCTATGGCAACGTTGCCCGTTGGATTATTTTTTACGTAATTCGCCACAGCAAATCAGCTGGCACACGCAACTGCTTGCCGAGTTTCGCGGTGATGTGTTGGTAAAAGTGAGCAATCGGTTTTCCGCCGGCGGTACGGAAATTTTTATTTACACCAACGATCGCCCGAACCTGTTTAATAAAGTTGTAAGTACCATCGGTGCGAAAAAACTCAGCATTCACGATGCGCAAATTATTACCACGCAAGACGGCTATGTGTTGGACAGCTTTATTGTGACTGAACTGGATGGCGCTGAGTTGCCATTTGATCGTCGTCGTATGTTGGAAAACGCGTTGACGAAAAGCCTAACGTCCGAAACGGTGAATAAACAACGACTGCGCGAAAAACACCATTTGGCTCATTTTCATGTGAAAACCGACGTGCGTTTTTTGAATCTTGAGAAAACTGATCAAACTGAAATGGAATTGTTTGCACTGGATCAGGCAGGTTTGTTGGCGGATGTGAGTGCTGTGTTCTGCGACTTAGCGCTGAATTTACTCAATGCCAAAATCACCACCATTGGTGAAAAAGCAGAAGACTTCTTTATTTTAACGAATAAATTCGGACGTGCGTTGGACGAGTCGGAGAGAGCGGCGTTATTGACGCGTTTGTTGCAAATTTTAAATTAGAGTTTAAACATAAAAGTGCGGTCAGATTTAAAAACGTTTGTAAACCTGACCGCACTTTGCGTTTTATGAATTATGCCAATTCAGCAAAAGCAATATCTGCTGCCGCTAGCGTGCGCTCGATGTCTTCATCAGAATGCGCAAGAGACATAAAGCCTGCCTCAAATGCAGACGGCGCCAGATAAACGCCTAAATCCAACATTTTGTGGAAAAAGCGTTTAAATTTTTCGGTATCGCACGTCATCACGTCCTGATAACACGTCACTTCTTTTTTATCGGTAAAGAAAATACCGAACATGCCGCCGACATAATTGACGGTAAACGGCACTTGATGGTTATCGGCAAGCTGTTGCAAGCCTTTTGCTAATTTTTCGGTTTGTTGCGCCAGTTTTTGCTCATTACCGGCTTTTTTCAATTCTGTTAAGCAAGCGATACCGGCTGCCATCGCTATCGGGTTGCCGGATAAGGTGCCTGCTTGGTAAACCGGGCCGGTTGGGGCAATGTGTTGCATGATTTCTTTCTTGCCGCCAAAGGCGCCCACCGGCATACCACCGCCAATTACTTTGCCTAAACAGGTTAAATCCGGTGTGACATTGTAGTAACGTTGTGCACCGCCAAGCGCCACACGGAAACCGGTCATTACTTCATCAAGAATGAATACGGCGCCGTATTGATCGCAAAGTTTGCGCAACCCTTGCAGAAAATCATTTTTTGGTGGAACGCAGTTCATGTTGCCCGCGACCGGTTCAACAATCACGCAAGCGATGTCGTCAGGATATTGCTCGAAGGCTTGTTTGACAGAGTCGATGTCGTTATAGGTGCAGGTGAGCGTGTGTTTGGCAAAATCTGCCGGCACGCCCGGTGAGTTAGGTTGCCCCAGTGTTAATGCACCGGAACCGGCTTTGACTAATAGGGAATCTGCATGACCATGATAGCAACCTTCGAATTTAATGATTTTATCTCGATTTGTATAGCCACGGGCTAAACGAATGGCAGACATCGTAGCTTCGGTGCCGGAGCTCACCATTCTGACCATTTCAATTGAAGGGATAAGTTCACACACTAATTCGGCAAGTTCGATTTCCAATGGTGTTGGAGCGCCGAAACTCAAGCCGTTTTGTGCGGTTTTCATCACGGCATTTAAAATAGCGGGGTGATTGTGTCCTAAAATCATCGGGCCCCAAGAACCTACATAGTCGATATATTGTTTACCGTCCGTGTCATAAATATAAGCGCCTTGCGCTTTTTCAATAAAGACCGGTGTGCCGCCGACACCGTTAAAAGCGCGAACCGGTGAATTAACGCCGCCCGGAATAACATGTTGGGCGCGGGAGAAAAGTGCGGTTGAATTTGCCATCGTTTTTATCCTTAACTATACAAAAAAGTGCTTTATTGTACTGAAAAAAAGGAAGGTGAGTAAAAATATTTATGTAGCCTTTTGCCTTTGTGATATCCTTTGCGCATTTTATTTTCACGGGAAAACCTATGTTATTGACATTAGTTGTTACATTTTTAGGGGCACTTTTAACGCTGCTCGTGATGCGCCCCGTTGCTATTCAAATCGGTTTGGTGGATAAACCGAATTATCGTAAACGCCATCAAGGCGCAATTCCGTTAATTGGCGGCATTTCATTGTTTATGGGAAATCTTTGTTTTTATCTCATGCAGTGGGATCAAACGCGTTTACCTTATCTTTATTTGTTCAGTATTTTAGTCTTGCTACTAATGGGCATTATTGATGACCGTTATGACATTAGTCCTTTCTTGCGCGCAGGTGTTCAGGCATTTTTAGCCATTCTCATGATCGATATGGGGAATGTTTACCTCGATCATTTAGGGCAAATTTTAGGGCCATTTCAGCTTACGTTAGGATCTATCGGCTTAATTATTACTGTGTTGGCGACCATCGGCATTATTAATGCTTTTAATATGATCGATGGTATTGACGGTTTACTGGGCGGATTGTCTTGTGTTTCTTTCGCTGCGATAGGTATTTTGATGTATCGCGATGGGCAAATGGATTTGGCGTATTGGAGTTTCGGCTTAATTATTGCAACGATTCCTTATTTAGTGATGAATCTGGGGATTCCATTGGGACCGAAATTTAAAGTCTTTATGGGCGATGCCGGCAGTACGTTGATCGGTTTTACGATTATTTGGATTCTGTTGCTAAGTACACAGGGGAAAGGTCATCCAATGAATCCGGTGACCGCACTTTGGGTGATTGCTATCCCGTTGGTGGATATGGTAGCGATTATTTATCGTCGTTTAAGAAAAGGGAAAAGCCCATTCCGTCCGGATCGCTTGCATGTCCATCACTTGATGGTGCGTGCAGGTTTAACTTCCCGTCAGGCGTTTTTGTTAATTACCTTTGTCGCTGCATTGTGTGCAGGCTTTGGGATTTTAGGGGAAATTTACTATATTAATGAATGGGTCATGTTTATTGCATTCATTATTCTTTTTTTCCTCTATTCTTATTCTATTACGAAGGCTTGGAAAATTACCCGTTGGATACGTCGCATGAAACGCCGAGCAGCTAAACGGGCGAAAACTAAATAGAGGTTAAAATTATCACTAAAATGTTAGAATAAAACAAAAAATAACCAGAAATTTTATAAATTATATTCATTTTGGTTAAAAAAATAGCTGGTGATAGATTTTTATAAAAAAAAACTAGACAAGCACTTTTTAAACTTTTAATATACGCCCCGCAACGACGCTTCTAGCGCTCGTAGCTCAGTTGGATAGAGCGTTGGCCTCCGGAGCCAAAGGTCGCAGGTTCAAATCCTGTCGAGCGCGCCAAGGTCATGCAAGTTCAACTTATTAAAATATGGTGGCTATAGCTCAGTTGGTAGAGCCCCGGATTGTGATTCCGGTTGTCGTGGGTTCAAGTCCCATTAGCCACCCCATCGGCGAGTAGCGCAGTTTGGTAGCGCAACTGGTTTGGGACCAGTGGGTCGTAGGTTCAAATCCTATCTCGC
>NZ_DBHLAR010000007.1:0-118407 GCF_057314075.1 Aggregatibacter sp.
CCAGTGACCCCCTCCTTGTAAGGGAGGTGCTCTCCCAACTGAGCTAATCGCCCACGTTAGAATCTTAAAATAGGGAAGTATGTAAGAAGTGGTGGGCGATACCGGTCTCGAACCAGTGACCCCCTCCTTGTAAGGGAGGTGCTCTCCCAACTGAGCTAATCGCCCTCAATGTTGTGAGCGTGCATTATAATTACTCAATTATTTCAGTCAACAAATTTTTGCCAAAAATCCATCGGTTGTTTCAAAAATAGGCACAATTCGTGATTTTTCCTTATGAATTCAAGCAACTCGTAGTACAATACCGCCCAATTATTTGCACAGAAAAAGGTTATAACATGAAATTAGAAGCATTATTTGATTTGGATCCCAACGTGAAAGTGCGCACCCGTTTTGCACCGAGTCCAACCGGTTATCTGCACGTTGGTGGCGCACGTACCGCACTTTATTCCTGGTTATACGCCAAACACAATCACGGTGAATTTGTGTTACGTATTGAAGATACCGATTTGGAACGTTCCACACCGGAAGCTACACAGGCAATTTTAGAAGCCATGGAATGGTTAGATTTGGCTTGGGAGCACGGTCCATACTATCAAACTAAGCGCTTTGACCGTTATAACCAAGTTATCGACCAAATGATTGAACAGGGCTTGGCATACCGTTGTTACTGTACCAAAGAACGTTTGGAAACATTACGTCATACACAAGAACAAAATAAAGAAAAACCACGTTATGACCGCCATTGCTTGCATGATCATGCAGAACATTCTGCCGATGAACCGCACGTGGTGCGTTTTAAGAACCCAACAGAGGGTTCCGTGGTATTTGATGATGCGGTACGTGGACGCATTGAAATCAGCAACAGCGAATTGGATGACTTGATTATTCGTCGTACCGACGGATCACCGACTTATAACTTCTGCGTGGTGGTGGACGATTGGGATATGGGCATTACCCATGTCGTGCGTGGTGAAGACCATATTAATAACACCCCGCGTCAAATTAACATTTTAAAAGCCCTTGGTGCGCCAATTCCTGTATATGCACACGTTTCCATGATTAACGGGGACGATGGTCAAAAACTTTCCAAACGTCACGGCGCCGTGAGCGTGATGCAATATCGTGACGAAGGTTATTTGCCGGAGGCGCTTATCAACTATTTGGTGCGTTTGGGCTGGGGCCACGGTGATCAGGAAATTTTCACCCGCCAAGAAATGATTGATTTATTTGATTTACACTCCGTGAGTAAATCTGCCAGTGCCTTTAACACCGAAAAATTATTGTGGTTGAATCATCATTACATTCGTGAATTGCCGACAGACTACGTTGCGAAACATTTAGCCTGGCAATATCAGGATTTAGGCATTGACACGTCTAACGGCCCGGCATTAACGGAAATCATCACCATGCTGGCGGATCGTTGTAAAACCTTACGTGAAATGGCGCTTGCCAGTCGTTATTTCTTTGAAGAGTTTGACGCTTTCGATGAAGCCGCGGTGAAAAAACACTTCAAAGCGGGCGCGGTAGAAGCCCTTGAAAAAGTAAAAGAAAAACTGACCGCACTTTCTGACTGGGATTTGCATTCCACCCACGAAGCCATTGAACAAACTGCTGCCGAATTAGAGGTAGGCATGGGGAAAGTGGGGATGCCGTTGCGTGTCGCCGTGACCGGTGCAGGGCAATCGCCGTCTATGGATGTGACCCTTGTGGGTATTGGGCGTGAGCGCGTATTAAATCGTATCCAACGAGCCATTGATTTTATTCACGCACAAAACGTTTAATATTTAATCTGATGGCAATGAATTAAAAATTTAATATTGACAGACCAAGGGGCGGAATTTATCATAGCCGCCACTTACGGGGATATAGCTCAGTTGGGAGAGCGCTTGAATGGCATTCAAGAGGTCGTCGGTTCGATCCCGATTATCTCCACCAAATTTTATAACCTTATCAATTAAAGCAAATTGATAAGGTTTTTTCTTTTTTTGTGTTGTGCTTCATGCTTATCAACGCAAATGCTATTAAGTTCTTGTCTCTAAACTTATCTCATCTAATGTGAAATTTATGCTTAAAAAGAGAATTCAAACATTTCTTAAATGCCCTACCTCTCCCTGTTTCTTGCTAAATGAGTTGCCCACGAGATGAGTTTATGAAACAATTTGTCGCTATTCCAATTTAAAAAATTAACTGAATTTTAAGGATACGATAGTGATCGATTTCGATGGCTACCGTCCGAATGTAGGCATTGTTATTTGCAATGACAAAGGACAAGTGCTGTGGGCGAAAAGATACGGACAGAATTCTTGGCAATTTCCGCAAGGTGGAATTAATGATAATGAAACGCCGGAACAAGCGATGTACCGAGAATTATTTGAGGAAGTAGGTTTAACGCGTAAAGACGTGCGTGTGCTTTATGCATCTAAGCATTGGCTGCGTTATAAATTACCAAAACGTTTGTTACGTTATGATTCCAAACCTATTTGTATCGGGCAGAAACAACGTTGGTTTTTATTACAGTTAGTGGGCGATACTAAAAATATCAACATGCAATGCAGTAAAACACCGGAGTTTGATGGTTGGCGTTGGGTGAGT
Organism: Aggregatibacter sp.; assembly: GCF_057314075.1. Taxonomy (NCBI): domain Bacteria; kingdom Pseudomonadati; phylum Pseudomonadota; class Gammaproteobacteria; order Pasteurellales; family Pasteurellaceae; genus Aggregatibacter; species Aggregatibacter sp. The sequence continues at coordinate 2,593 of NZ_DBHLAR010000007.1, forward strand.
TTCTGGTATCCGGTTCGTCAAGTAGTCTCTTTCAAAAGAGATGTCTATCGTAAAGCGATGAAAGAGTTTGCTACAGTGTTATTTGATGAAAATAATAAAGATTTGTTACATCGGGCAGAAACTAGCTCGGTAGAAGAGAAAAAGAATACTTTTTCAACCCCCAGAAAAAACTACTCAAAGCATTCCAAAAATTCATCACAGAAGTATAAGGGATAATTATGCTAACCTTTTTCCTCTTTTGTTTACTTGCCGGTTGTGTCGCTGGTTTTTTAGCCGGTTTATTTGGCATTGGTGGTGGTATGGTAATTGTGCCGATGATGGTTTATTTGCTACCAATTGTCGGTGTACCGGATTCGCTCTTAATGTCTACCGCCCTTGGCACTTCCTTTGCCACTATTGTGATTACCGCTTTTTCCTCTGCGCAACGACACCACAAGCTTGGCAATGTCGTTTGGTCCACCTTGAAGTATTTTGCTCCCGCATTAATGATTAGTGCTTTTGTTTCGGGGCAATACATTAGTAAATTGCCTCATGACATTTCCAGCAAGTTGTTTGCCTGCTTAGTTGTGTATTTGGCCACAAAAATGATTTTGTCTATTAAACCGAAAAACATTGACCCGAATAAAAAAATTACACCGTTATCCTCGATTATTGGCGGCGCTTTAATTGGCATGGCATCAAGTGTTGCCGGTATTGGTGGTGGCGGATTTATTGTACCGTTTTTGAATTCTCGCAACGTAGACATTAAAAAAGCTATTGGCACTTCTGCGTTCTGTGGCATGTTAATGGGGATTGCAGGGATGTTAAGTTTTATGGTGAGCGGTTGGAATGTGCAGGGTATGCCGCCTTATTCGATCGGTTTCGTATATTTCCCGGCTGTTTTGGGGATTACCGTTACATCATTTTTTACCTCTAAACTTGGTGCCAACGCAACGAATAAACTCCCGGTGCCGACCTTGAAGAAAGCGTTTGCCGCCTTTTTAATTGTGGTGGCGATTAATATGTTATTGAAATAAGGAACGTTATGAATTCAGATTACCTTGTATTACCGCATTTCGAACCGGCAATTTTTGAGTTCGGCCCCATCGGTTTACGTTGGTATGGTTTAATGTATTTGCTTGGCTTTATTTTTGCCCGTTGGTTAGGTGTGCGTCGAGCTCAGCAAGCAAACAGCGGTTGGACAGTAGATCAAGTCGATTCTTTATTATTCAATGGTTTCATGGGCGTCTTTTTAGGCGGTCGAATCGGGGATGTTTTCTTTTATAATCTTGATCGTTTTTTACAGGATCCGCTGTATTTATTCCGCGTGTGGGAAGGCGGGATGTCCTTTCATGGCGGTTTAATCGGTGTGATTATTGCCATGATCATCACCTCTAAAATACAAAAACGTCGCTTTTGGGCGACAGCAGATTTTGTTGCACCTCTCATTCCTTTCGGTTTAGGAATGGGGCGTCTTGGTAACTTCATTAATTTAGAATTATGGGGGCGTCCAACAGACGTGCCTTGGGCCATGATTTTTCCAACAGATCCGCTATTACTACCACGCCATCCATCTCAATTATATGAAGCCGTGCTAGAAGGTTTAGTGTTGTTCCTCATTCTCAATTGGTTTGTTCGTAAACCACGTCCATTAGGCGCTGTTGCCGGGCTATTCCTTATTGGTTACGGTATTTTCCGCTTTATGATTGAATATGTTAGAGAACCGGATGTAGAGCTGTTTCTTAATGTGATCACAAGAGGGCAGCTTCTTTGTCTGCCAATGATTCTTGGCGGTGTTCTCATTATGCTTTGGGCATACAACAAAAGTGCGGTGAAAAAATGAAACAATATTTAGACTTGTGCCAACGCATTGTTAACGAAGGCGTTTGGGTAGAAAACGAACGTACTGGCAAACGCTGTTTAACCGTGATTAATGCCGGTTTGACTTACGATGTGGCAAACAACCAATTCCCGTTGATTACCACCCGTAAAAGTTATTGGAAAGCCGCGATTGCCGAATTTCTAGGCTATATTCGCGGTTATGACAATGCTGCCGACTTCCGCAAGCTGGGTACCAAAACCTGGGATGCCAATGCCAATGAAAATCAGGCTTGGCTCAATAATCCGCACCGTAAAGGCACCGATGACATGGGGCGCGTGTATGGTGTGCAGGGCAGAAGCTGGCGCAAGCCGAATGGGGAACATCTCGATCAGTTGCGCAAAATCGTTAATAACCTCAGCAAAGGCATTGATGACCGCGGCGAAATTTTGACGTTCTATAATCCGGGTGAATTTAATTTGGGCTGTTTGCGCCCCTGCATGCACACACATACGTTTTCCTTGCTGGGTGATACGTTATATCTCACCAGTTATCAGCGCTCTTGTGATGTCCCGCTTGGCTTGAATTTCAACCAAATCCAAGTGTTTACCTTCTTGGCGTTAATGGCACAAATTACCGGCAAAAAAGCAGGGCAGGCGTTTCATCACATTGTGAATGCGCACATTTATGAAGACCAGTTGGAACTCATGCGTGATGTGCAATTAAAACGTGAGCCTTTCCCATCACCTCAGTTGCAAATCAACCCCGACATTAAATCTTTGGAAGACTTGGAAACGTGGGTCACCATGGATGATTTTGAGGTAACGGGTTATCAATGCCACGAACCGATTAAATATCCGTTTTCCGTCTAACAAAGTGCGGTCGGTTTTAGAAACGTTTTTAAAATCCACCGCACTTTCCATCTGAATAGCCTCATGACTGAATCTCAACAGCAACTGGATGAACAATTTATGCGCCACGCCTTAATGTTGGCGGACAAAGCAGAAGCCTTGGGTGAAATTCCTGTGGGCGCCGTGTTAGTGAGCGAGGAGGGGGAGATCATCGGTGAAGGTTGGAATTTATCGATCATTGATTCTGATCCCACAGCGCACGCCGAAATTGTGGCTTTACGCCAAGGCGGCCAGCGCTTGCAAAATTACCGCTTGTTGAACGCAACCTTATACGTCACCCTTGAGCCTTGCACCATGTGCGCCGGGGCGATTTTGCACAGCCGCATTAAACGCTTGGTGTTTGGCGCAGCGGACTATAAAACCGGTGCAGTGGGTTCCCGTTTTCATTTTTTCGAGGATTATAAAATGAACCATGCCATCGAAATTACCGGTGGTGTGTTGCAACAGGAATGCAGTGAAAAACTCAGTGCGTTTTTTCAAAAACGTCGCGCACAACAAAAAGAAGCGAAATTAGCGCAGCAGTTGATGACTGAAGCGAAGTCTGATGGTTAGAAGTGCGGTCATTTTTTTCAGCATTTTTTAATATCCCTCGTTAAATTTCCTGCGGAGTGATACAATCGCCGCTCAATTTTATTAGTCAAGAGATAAGTTATGTCCCGTCAGAAAAAGACTCGCCGCCTTACAGATATCATGCCGGCCCGCAAATCCGATAAGAAACCGGAACAACTTCTTTCCGGTCGCAAAGCGACACGTTATGAACTGGATGCGAAAGCCCGTGAAGAGAAGAAAAAACGTAAGCATAAAGGATTGGATTCCGGTTCTCGTCATAGTGCGCCGGAAAATAAAGCAGCGAATCAAGTAAAAGAAATTCAGGATCCACGCCTTGGTAGCCGTAAAAAAGTGCCGTTGATGGTGGAATTCGTCAATAAACCGCAAAAAGCGCAAGTTGTGTCAGTTGCAAAATCTGACTCAAAAGCAACATTGGATCCGATGCTTGAATTAGAACAGTTAGAAAATAATGAATGTTTGAACCAGTTGCTGGATCAATTGGACGAAGGTAAAAAATTGTCCGCTGAAGATCAAAAATTTGTGGATGCGTGTTTGGCGCGTGTCGCGCAATTAATGGACGAATTAGGCATTGCGGACGATGAAGAAAACGATGAAGATTTATACCGCACTTTTGAACGAATCGACATCAACCAATTTAAATAAGCCTCTTTAAATTATGTGGAAAACGTTTTTACTCATTGCAGCCGTCATCATCATTGCCGGTATGGTCGGTTATGCCGCATATTTATTGCTGGCGTTGCAAAAGCAGAAAAAAGCACTCTTGCAAGCGCGCCGAAACCGTATTCATCGCATAAAAGAAAGCCTTGAAATTATTGCGAAAGCCATGTTGAACGGTGATTGTAATTTGTCAGAAGGTGTATTGCGTTTAAAAATGCTGTTGGAACCGGTGGGCATGAGCCTCAAACATTATTCTGCTATGTGGCGATTGTATGAAACGGTCGAAGATATGCCGACTCATGAGGCGCGCAGGGAATTAAAAAAGAACGAAAGAATGCGTTTGGATTTACAGCGTGAAAGCACAGAAGCCGAGCTTGAAAGCAAGATTAAGTCAGAACTAAACCGACTTCTAACGGATATCCAAACATTATAAACGTGGGGAAAATTGAATGTCTGAGATCATTTGGGATTTAGCATTAATTCAAAAATATAATCAATCCGGTCCGCGCTATACATCCTATCCGACAGCGCTTGAGTTTAACGAACAGTATACGAATGAGGACTTTATTGCCGCGGCACAACGTTATCCAACACGCCCACTGTCGTTATATGTACACATTCCGTTTTGCCACAAACTTTGTTATTTCTGCGCCTGTAATAAAGTCATTACGCGCCATCAACACAAAGCTGACATTTACTTGGATTTTCTGGAACGAGAAATAAAAGAGCGGTCAACATTATTTACAAATCGTGTGGCAACGCAAGTGCACTGGGGCGGTGGTACGCCAACTTATTTAACGGAGGCACAATCTGCCCGTTTAATGCAAATGTTACGTGACCATTTTAATATTGCCGATAACGCAGAAATCAGTATTGAAATGGATCCACGTAAAATCGAGCTCTCCATGCTGGACCATCTGCGCAACATTGGGTTTAACCGCATCAGTATGGGAGTGCAAGATTTTAATAAAGACGTGCAGAAAGCGGTGAATCGCGAGCAAGATGAAACCTTTGTGAATGCGCTATTGGTGCGTGCTCGAGAATTAGGTTTTCAATCGACAAACCTAGATTTGATTTATGGTTTGCCATTCCAAAGTGTTGAGAGTTTTATGTTCACCTTGAAAAAAGTGATTGAACTCAACCCTGATCGATTGAGCGTATTTAACTATGCCCATTTGCCAAGCCGTTTCGCTGGACAAGCAAAAATAAAAGATTGGCAGTTGCCTAAACCGGAGACAAAGCTGGAAATTTTACAAAAAACCATCGAAACGCTGAGCAGCGCAGGTTATAAGTTTATTGGTATGGATCATTTTGCTAAACCGGATGATGAACTTGCTATCGCACAGCAAAATGGGGTGTTACATCGCAATTTCCAAGGCTATACGACGCAGGAAGAATGTGATTTATTGGGGCTTGGTGTGTCGGCAATCAGTTTATTGGGCGATACCTATGCGCAAAATCAAAAGGATTTGAAGGAATATTATACCGCAGTGGATACCAACGGCATTGCCTTACATAAAGGTTTAGCGATGTCAGAAGAAGATTGTCTGCGCCGTGATGTGATTAAACAATTGATTTGCAACTTTAAATTAGCGTATGCCCCATTAGAGAAACAATATCATATTGATTTTAAACAACACTTTGCAGAAGATTTAACCTTGCTAGCGCCTTTGGCAGCCGATGGTTTATTGGATATCGGTGATGAGCAAATCACGGTTTCCGCCAAAGGACGTTTGTTGATTCGTAATATTTGTTTGTGTTTTGATACTTATTCGCGCGCACAAGCAAAACAACAGCAATTCTCGCGGATTATTTAATTTGAAATTTTTGTAGAGTGGGATTTATGCCTATCTCTACGTCTGTTTCCTAGAATAAAAAGTGCGGTTGAAATTCACAGTAAATTTCAACCGCACTTTTTTGCGGTGTCATTAACCCACTAAATTCAATTCAAACACAGATTTTTTGGGGTTTAAGCGGAAGCCTTCTTGTTCCAGCAAATGATGTTGCTGTTTATCTTGTTCTATCACTAATCGCGTGGATTGCGTGTAACTGACGAATTCTTTGGCTTTGGCGATAAGTGCGGTGTAAATGTCGTGGGATTGATTGCTGTGGCGCACGAAAATATCTGTTAATTGCCAATAACGTTGCAATTGCAGTGAGGAAAGGCGAGGGTAAAGTTGAATAAAACCGAGTGCTTGTTGATACTGGTCGATGGCGAGGAAAAAAATACTTTCACTAAAACGAATTCGATTGGAAAGAAAGGTAAGCGTGCGATCCGGATTTTCTGCCATGCCCTGAGAAAGACGATATTCTTCAAATAGCGGCAGGAGTGTTTCCAGGTTCCATTGTTCAGCTTTAAAAATTTTAATCATGAGGCAATCGGTCATTTTTTGTTAAATTTATACAGTGGATTGTATCTTTTTAGCCCAAAAGAATCATCTGTTACAAAGAAAATTTTTTAGAATGATGCTCTTTTTTACCGAAAAAGAGGGATTTTTTTGCTATAGTAACCACAGTTTTTATTCAATTAGATTAAGGAGAAACAAAATGGCTCGTCGTCCTTTCGTTATGGGTAACTGGAAATTAAACGGTAGCAAAGCATTCACTCGCGAATTAATTACCGGCTTAAAAGAAGAATTACACGGTGTGACCGATTGCGATGTGGCAATTGCCCCACCGGTCATGTATTTGGCGGAAGCAGAAAAATTATTATCTAACTGTGGTTGCAGTTGCGGCGGTGAAAATATCATCCAATTAGGCGCACAAAACGTGGATGTGAATGTGAAAGGCGCTTTCACCGGTGATATTTCCACTGAAATGTTAAAAGATTTCGGTGCGAAATACATCATTATCGGTCACTCCGAGCGTCGTACTTATCACAAAGAAAGCGATGAATTTGTGGCGAAAAAATTCGGTGCGTTAAAAGAAGCAGGCTTAGTGCCGGTGTTATGTATCGGGGAATCTGAAGCGGAAAACGAAGCGGGTAAAACCGAAGAAGTCTGCGCGCGTCAAATTGATGCCGTCATCAATCTCTTGGGCGTAGAAGCCTTTAACGGTGCGGTGATTGCCTATGAGCCAATTTGGGCAATTGGTACCGGCAAATCTGCCACTCCGGCACAAGCGCAAGCCGTGCATGCCTTCATTCGTGGTCACATTGCGAAAAAATCCCAAGCGGTTGCTGATCAAGTGATCATTCAATACGGCGGTTCTGTAAACGATGCGAATGCCGCAGAATTGTTTACCCAACCGGATATTGACGGTGCATTAGTGGGTGGCGCGTCCTTAAAAGCCCCAGCCTTTGCAGTGATCGTAAAAGCCGCGGCAAAAGCGAAAAATTAATTCCATTTTGTCTTTGAGGGGCGGTGACTACCGCCCCTTTTCGTTTCCAGATTTCAGAAACTTCCGCTATAATGACCGCACTTTTTTAACCTTAAATTCAAGGAATTTATCATGCAAAATCCAAAAGATGATGTTTTATATGCGCCGGTTGAGTGGATTGACCACAGTGAGGGTTACACCGACATTCGTTATCATAAATCTACCGACGGCATTGCTAAGATCACCATCAATCGTCCTGAAGTGCGTAATGCTTTCCGTCCGCAAACTGTTAAAGAAATGATCAATGCTTTTGCTGATGCTCGTTTTGACGAAAAAATCGGTGTTATCGTGCTAACCGGCGAAGGCGAAAAAGCGTTCTGTTCCGGCGGTGACCAGAAAGTACGTGGCGATTACGGCGGCTATAAAGACGATAGTGGTGTGCATCATCTCAATGTATTGGATTTCCAACGTGATATTCGTACTTGCCCGAAACCGGTAGTGGCGATGGTGGCAGGTTATGCTATCGGTGGTGGTCATGTGTTACACATGATGTGTGATCTTACCATTTCCGCAGACAACGCTATTTACGGCCAAACCGGCCCGAAAGTAGGTTCTTTTGATGGTGGTTGGGGCGCAAGCTACATGGCACGTATTGTCGGTCAGAAAAAAGCGCGTGAAATTTGGTTCTTATGCCGTCAATATAATGCACAAGAAGCCTTAGACATGGGCTTAGTGAACACTGTAGTGCCTTACGCTGACTTAGAAAAAGAAACCGTGCGTTGGTGTCGTGAAATGCTCCGTAACAGCCCGATTGCTTTACGTTGCTTGAAAGCGGCACTCAATGCGGACTGTGATGGACAATCCGGTCTTCAAGAACTTGCCGGTAATGCCACCATGTTATTCTATATGACGGAAGAAGGTCAGGAAGGTCGCAACGCCTTCAACGAAAAGCGCGCACCTGATTTTGGTAAATTTAAGCGCAATCCTTAAGATAAAAAGTGCGGTCGTTTTTAAAAATGTTTTTTAAATTGACCGCACTTTTGCCATTTCGCACACAATAATTTCTTTTCTGCAATTGATATAGGTAAAGACAATGGATTTCGGTTTAACAGAAACAATGATTAAAAAAATCGGTTGGCATTTGCGCCATTTTCCCCAAGTTGAAACGGCGATTTTGTTTGGCTCGCGCGGAAAAGGGAATTTTCGTGAAGACTCAGACATTGATTTAGCCTTAAAAGGCGATGGTATCACCGATGACATGTTGCACGACATACTGCAAACCCTGTCGCAAACCACCTTGCCGTATAAATTTGATTTAGTTATTCATGACAAGATTACCGATCCGGCTTTACTGGAACATATTCAACAGGTGGGTAAAATTTTCTATGAAAAGAAAAATTGTGCCATTCAACATCGTCGTTACCAACTTTTCCGTTATTCCATTCCGGTAGATTCGCAGCTGATTTTGCGCAATCGCTTTTTGAAAAAGCGTGAAGGCCTTTTGGTGAAAGTGTGCTGTGGGCAAAATGAAGGCTGGGGCGAAATTGCACCGTTGCCGGAATTTAGTCATGAAACCTTAGACCAAGCGCAAGTCCAAGCTATCGAATGGCTGGAAAAATGGGATCAATCCCGCAGTTGTAATGTAAAACTGGATTTAACAGCGGATTTGTATCCTTCCGTGGCATTTGGTTTAAGCTGTGCGTTATTTGAAATGAAAGGTCGCTTGGACGATGAAGGCAATTATCAAACGGCGCCTTTATGTTATGGCGATCCCGATGAACTTTATGAACCGCTGGATCAAATGCAGGGTGAAAAAGTGGCGAAAGTGAAAGTGGGCATGTATGAAGCCAATCGTGATGGCCTCATTGCCGATATGCTGTTAGAGGCTATTCCGGATTTGCAATTACGGCTAGATGCTAACCGCAGTTGGACACCGGCTAAAGCGCAAATATTTGCTAAATATGTAAAACCTGAGCATCGTGCGCGCATTCAATTTATTGAAGAACCTTGCAAAACTCGTGAGGAAAGTCGCCAATTTGCGGCAGAAACCGGCATTAACATTGCCTGGGATGAAAGCGTACGCGAACCGGATTTTTGTGTGGAAAAAGAACCGCACTTGGCCGCGATTGTGATTAAACCGACCTTGGTGGGATCTATTGAACGTTGTGCTGAGTTGATTGCACAGGCACACGCGTTAGGCATTAAAGCGGTTATCAGTTCCAGCATTGAAAGTAGCTTCGGTTTAACCCAACTGGCGCGTATGGCAAAACAATATACGCCAAATGTTACGCCGGGATTAGACACCTTGGATTTAATGGATTATCAAATCATCAGAACTTGGCCGGGATCAACGTTACCTGTCGTTGGTTTGGATTCGGAATTTATTACCGAAGTGATTTTAGATTAAAAGTGCGGTCGTTTTTTCGGTTATTTTTTACCGTGATGTCTTTACAGATTAGACCAGCCAAAAGCGAAAAATCATTATAATGCGCGGAATAAAAAGGAATGTAATATGTCATCAAAATACAACATTTGGCTGTTAAATGGCCCGAACTTGAATATGTTAGGTGTGCGTGAGCCAACCCATTACGGGCATTTATCATTAACAGCAATTGAGCAGCATTTGCAACAACAGGCGACAAAACAGCAAGTGGCATTAGATTGTTTTCAAGCCAATAGCGAAGAAAAATTGATTGAGAAAATTCACCAAAGCTTTCAAAAAGTGGATTTTATTATTATCAATCCTGCTGCCTATACTCACACCAGCGTGGCGTTGCGTGATGCATTACTTGCCGTTGGCATTCCTTTCGTTGAAGTGCATTTATCCAATATTTATAAGCGAGAACCCTTTCGTCATCATTCCTATTTTAGTGATGTGGCGGAAAGTGTGATTTGTGGCTGCGGTGCGCAAGGATATGATTTTGCGTTGCAGTTTGCGGTAAATTATCTTTCAAAAAAGTAAAATTTGACGAAATTTAACGAAAATCACAGAATTTTATCGCCAAAATGATGATTTTGCGGTAATCTCTCAGCCGAAAATTTATCTTAATCCACACCGCGCTTTTTTTTCTAAAAAGTGCGGTTTAAATTTAATATGTTTTAGGAAAAACTATGGACATTCGTAAAATTAAAAAACTGATTGAATTAGTAGAAGAATCCGGCATTACGGAACTTGAAGTTTCAGAAGAAGAGGGCTCTGTACGCATTAGTCGTGCTACAGTTGCTGCACCGGCAAATGTTCAATATTCCATTCCGGCAGCGGCACCAACTCCGGTTGCGGCACCTGCTGCACCTGCCGTAGCACCAGCACCTGCTGCCGCACCTGAGGAAATTGCCGGTCATAAGATCCGTTCTCCGATGGTCGGTACATTCTATCGTAGCCCAAGCCCAGAAGCGAAAGCCTTTGTTGAAGTCGGCCAAACCGTAAAAGTGGGTGATGCACTTTGCATTGTTGAAGCGATGAAAATGATGAACCGTATTGAAGCGGATAAAGCCGGTGTAGTAAAAGCTATTCTGGTAAATGATGGTGAGCCTGTCGAATTTGATGAGCCGTTGATTATTATTGAATAATTAACATAGCAGACCATAATTTAAACAAGAATGGATTTATTATGTTAGAAAAAGTTGTTATCGCAAATCGCGGCGAAATTGCTCTGCGAATTTTGCGCGCCTGTAAAGAATTGGGCATTAAAACCGTTGCGGTGCATTCCACTGCCGACCGTGAATTGAAACACGTTCTGCTTGCGGATGAGACTGTGTGTATCGGCCCTGCTCAATCTGCAAAAAGCTATTTAAATATTCCGGCGATCATTGCGGCAGCAGAAGTGACCGGCGCTGACGCAATTCACCCGGGGTATGGTTTTCTTTCTGAAAATGCGGATTTTGCCGAGCAAGTTGAAAGCTCAGGTTTTATCTTCATCGGCCCAACCGCTGACGTGATTCGTTTAATGGGCGATAAAGTGTCCGCCATTAACGCGATGAAAAAAGCGGGCGTACCTTGCGTACCGGGTTCTGATGGTCCATTAACTTCTGACATCGCAAAAAATAAAGAAATTGCGAAACGTATCGGCTATCCGATTATTATCAAAGCTTCCGGCGGCGGCGGTGGTCGTGGTATGCGTGTCGTCCGTAGCGAAGACGCCCTGGAAGAGTCCATTGCCATGACGAAAGCAGAAGCCAAAGCAGCCTTCAACAACGACATGGTTTACATGGAAAAATATTTGGAAAACCCACGCCACGTGGAAATTCAAGTATTGGCCGACACTCATGGCAATGCAGTTTATCTTGCTGAACGTGATTGTTCTATGCAACGTCGCCACCAAAAAGTCGTGGAAGAGGCACCGGCACCGGGCATTAGCGAAGAAGTACGTCGCGATATTGGTTCCCGTTGTGCGAAGGCTTGTGTGGAAATTGGTTATCGTGGTGCGGGTACGTTTGAATTCTTATATGAAAACGGTGAGTTCTATTTCATTGAAATGAATACCCGTATTCAAGTAGAACATCCTGTCACAGAAATGATTACCGGTGTGGACTTGGTGAAAGAGCAATTACGTATTGCTTCCGGCTTGCCGATTTCTTTCAAACAGGAAGACATCAAAGTGAAAGGCCATGCCATTGAATGTCGTATTAATGCAGAAGATCCAAAAACCTTCTTGCCTTCCCCGGGTAAAGTGGCACACCTACATTCTCCAGGCGGTTTAGGCGTGCGTTGGGATTCGCATGTTTACGCAGGTTACACAGTTCCGCCACATTATGATTCTATGATTGCGAAATTGATTACTTACGGCGATACCCGTGAAGTGGCAATCCGCCGTATGCAAAATGCGTTATCAGAAACCATCATTGACGGTATTAAAACGAATATTCCGTTACATGATCTGATTTTAGCAGACGAAAACTTCCAAAAAGGTGGTACCAACATCCACTATTTGGAGAAAAAATTAGGTATGCACGAATAAAACGTAGCATTAATAGAAAAAGTGGATTTTATCCACTTTTTTTGTTTAGGAATGATATATGGACTTACAACAACGTTATAAACAAGCGACTAAAGAAGCCCGTTGGGCATTGGGCTTAACTTTGCTTTATGTAATTGGTTGGTGCTTATGTGCTTACTTGCCAAAAGGTACACAAGGCCCAATAGGTTTTCCTCTGTGGTTTGAACTGGCCTGTATTTACCTGCCGATTCTGTTTATTGTGGTGGCTTATTGGCTGATTAAAATTGTGTTTCAGGATATTCCGCTGGATGTGGAAGAGAAAAAACAACATTCGACAACGGAGCGTCACTAATGAACCTAGGGATTATTTTTCCACTCGTCATCTATTTAGCCTTTGTCTTTGGTGCAGCGATTTATGCTTATGTCAAACGTCAGAAAGGCGGGGATTTTCTTTCCGAATACTATGTTGGCAACCGTTCTATGACGGGCTTTGTGCTTGCCATGACAACTGCTTCTACCTACGCCAGTGCCAGTTCTTTTATTGGTGGTCCGGGAGCCGCGTATAAGTACGGCTTAGGCTGGGTTTTGCTTGCCATGATCCAAGTACCGGCGGTGTGGTTGGCGCTTGGTGCGCTAGGGAAAAAATTTGCCTTGCTTTCACGCGAAACTAACGCCTTGACGATCAATGATTTATTGCTTTATCGCTATAAAAATAAATATTTGGTATGGATTGCCTGTGTTGCGTTGTTGATCGCGTTCTTTGCGGCGATGACCGTGCAATTTATCGGTGGTGCCCGTTTATTGGAAACCACCATCGGCATTCCTTATACCCAAGCCTTGTTAATTTTCGCTTTAACCGTGGGGATTTATACCTTCATCGGTGGTTTCCGTGCCGTGGTGTTGACGGACACGATCCAAGGTACTGTCATGATTCTTGGCACGATTGTGTTGTTAGTTGGTGTGATTTATCAGGTCGGTGGCGTGGAAAGTGCGGTCAAAAAATTAACTGAAATTGACCCAAGTCTCGTCAGCCCGTACGGACCGAATGAGATGTTGGATTTCCAATTTATGGCCTCTTTCTGGATTTTGGTTTGTTTCGGTGTGGTTGGCTTGCCGCACACGGCTGTACGTTGCATGGCGTTTAAAGACAGCAAAGCACTGCACAATGGTATGCTGATCGGCACGATCGTGTTGACGATTATCATGTTTGGTATGCACTTGGCGGGCGCATTGGGACGTGCTATCGTGCCGGATTTAACGGTGTCGGATAAAGTGATTCCGAGCCTAATGTTGCAGGTGTTGCCACCGATTGTAGCGGGGATTTTCCTTGCAGCACCAATGTCGGCAATTATGTCCACGGTGGATGCACAGCTTATCCAATCGTCTTCTATTTTTGTGAAAGACTTGTATTTGGCGGCAAAACCGCAGGCGGTGCAAAACCAAAAACGGATTGCGCGGATCTCTTCAATCATTACGTTAATTTTGACCGCACTTTTAATTTTTGCTTCTCTCAATCCGCCGGATATGATCATTTGGCTGAACCTGTTTGCCTTTGGGGGACTTGAGGCTGCATTTTTGTGGGTTATCGTATTAGGGCTGTATTGGGACAAAGCTAATGCTTACGGCGCGGTTAGCTCCATGTTGGTCGGCTTAGTTTCTTTTATTTTATTTACCCAATTTGGCATTAAACTTTTTGGCTTCAACCCGATTGTCCCATCCTTAGTCTTTGGCTTAGCGGCATTTTTGATGGGGAATAAAGTCGGTGAGAAACGCCATTCATCATGAAACAATAGGAATAAACATGGCTTGGATTCAAATTCGCCTCAACAGCACTAACGAAAAGGCAGAGCAAATCAGTGATTTTTTAGAAGAGATCGGCTCGGTGTCGGTCACTTTTATGGACAGCCAAGATACGCCGATTTTTGAGCCGTTGCCGGGAGAAACACGGCTTTGGGGCAACACGGACGTGATTGCTTTGTTTGATGCGGAAACCGATATGAATGTCGTCGTGGATGCACTTAAACAAGCGAAGCATTTAGGCGAAAATTCCGCCTATAAAATCGAACAAATCGAAGACAAAGATTGGGAGCGTGAGTGGATGGATAATTTCCACCCAATGCAATTCGGCAAGCGCCTTTGGATTTGTCCGAGTTGGCGCGACGTGCCGGATCCGAATGCCGTGAACGTGATGTTAGATCCGGGCTTGGCGTTTGGCACAGGAACACACCCGACCACCGCGCTTTGTTTGGAATGGCTTGACAGTTTAGATTTAAAAGATAAAACGGTGATCGACTTTGGTTGTGGTTCCGGCATTTTAGCTATTGCGGCATTGAAGCTAGGCGCGAAAAGTGCGGTGGGTATTGATATTGATCCGCAAGCGATTTTAGCCAGCCGCAACAATGCGGAACAAAACGGTGTGGCGGATCGTTTGCAACTGTTTTTATCCGATGCAAAACCGTCAGACTTGAAAGCTGATGTGGTGGTGGCGAATATTCTGGCGGGGCCGTTAAAGGAGCTTTACCCGGTGATTAGCCAATTAGTGAAGTCCAACGGAGATTTAGGCTTGTCGGGCATTTTAGCCACACAAGCGCAATCCGTGTGTGATGCCTACGCCGAGCGTTTTGTGCTCGAGCCGGTGGCAGAGCGCGAAGAGTGGTGTCGAATTACCGGTAAGTTAAAGGCATAACGCGCAATAAACGTCAGTAGGTGATAAAAAAGTGCGGTGGAAAAATATCACGTTTTTTCACCGTACTTTTTGTGTTTATAGCGCTCAATGAACAACGCCATTTACTTTTCAAAGTCAACTCTTTTATGGCAAATTTCAGTAGAAATTTGGCAAATTGAATCGAATCTAAAAAATTTATAATTTGTATAAAAATTACCCTTTGCAAACGCATTAAAAGTGCGTATGATAGCGCACCTTGTCGGTTGGCAGCCGAGTTTGGTCAAGTTGTTGGAAAGTCACGGAGTCATAATGCGCATTGGTCATTATCAATTAAAAAATCGCATTTTATTGGCACCCATGGCGGGAATTACCGATCAACCTTTCCGTAGAATCTGTGCCCATTATGGGGCAGGTTTAACCTTTTCAGAAATGATGTCAACCAATCCGCAAGTGTGGCATACCGAGAAATCAAAATTGCGCTTAGCGCACCACCAAGATGCCGGTATCAATGCCGTACAAATTGCGGGTTCCGATCCCAACGAAATGGCGCAAGCTGCTCAGGTGAACGTGGAATACGGCGCTCAAATTATTGATATAAATATGGGCTGTCCGGCGAAAAAGGTGAATCGTAAAATGGCGGGCTCCGCTCTTTTGCAATATCCCGACTTAGTTCAACAGATTCTTGAGGCTGTCGTGAAATCGGTCAACGTTCCGGTAACGTTGAAGATTCGCACCGGTTGGGATACGGAAAATCGAAATTGTGTCGAGATTGCTAAAATCGCAGAGCAAAGTGGCATTCAAGCGTTAACCGTGCATGGTCGCACGCGTGCCTGTAAATTTGATGGCGTCGTGGAATATGACTCGATTAAAGCGGTAAAACAAGCAGTGTCCATTCCGGTGATTGCCAATGGCGATATGATTTCCCCACAACAAGCCAAATTTGTGCTCGATTATACGGGGGCAGATGGCGTAATGATCGGTCGAGGGGCATTAGGCCGACCTTGGGTGTTTCAAACCATGGTGGGGTTGGTGGAACACAACTCGATCGTGACCGAACCAAGTTTAGAAGAAAAGTGCAGTGTAATTTTGCAACATATCCGTGAGCTACATCAGTTTTACGGTGATGAAAAAGGTTACCGAATCGCACGTAAGCATATCGCTTGGTATTTACAGGATATTCAACCTCATTCTGTTTTCAAACAAGATTTTAATGCGCTCACTTCCGCTTCGGCGCAGTTAGACGCATTAGAACAATTTTTTCGTTTAATTTGATTTAATTAATGGATAGAACAATGTTAGAACAACGTAATCCGGCGGAAGCATTAACTGTTTCTGTGCTGAATTCTCAATCTCAAGTAACCAACAAGCCATTACGCGATTCTGTGAAACAGGCTTTAAAAAATTACTTATCCCAATTAGACGGTCAAGATGTCAACGATCTTTATGAGTTGGTATTGGCAGAAGTTGAACATCCGATGTTGGATATGGTTATGCAATATACCCGTGGTAACCAAACCCGCGCGGCGACAATGCTTGGCATTAACCGCGGTACATTGCGTAAAAAATTAAAAAAATACGGTATGGGTTAGTTTTTAGCTCATTTTTCATTCTTGCCCTTGTCCTTTTGACAAGGGCTTTTTTATTGTTTTTTCCCGTTTGTTTTTCTTGCGCAAACGTTTTCGTTTATCTCAATTTCCTTTATAATAGCCCGCAATTTTTGTTTCCATTCAACCTTAAAGGTAATCCTCATGTTTCAAACTTTCCGTGGCTCACCTGCCCTTTCCGAATTCCGTATTCATGGCTTAATGCAAAAATTCCAACAGCAACAATTACCGGTGAAAACCGTGTATGCGGAGTATGTGCATTTCGTGGCATTAAATGCCGCCCTTTCCGCTGAACAGGAAGCCAAACTGAAAGCCTTGCTGCATTACGGGCCAACCCTTGCCGAACATGAAGCCAAAGGGGAAAGTTTTATTGTGATTCCGCGGGTCGGCACCATTTCCTCTTGGTCGTCTAAAGCCACCGATATTGTCCATAACTGCGGCTTAAATGAAGTGGAACGTATTGAGCGTGGTTTGGTGTATTACTTTGAATTGACACAGCCGTTAGATGAAAAAACGACGGAAAAACTGACCGCACTTTTACATGACCGTATGATGGAAACCGTGG
This sequence comes from Aggregatibacter sp., assembly GCF_057314075.1. Classification (NCBI taxonomy): domain Bacteria; kingdom Pseudomonadati; phylum Pseudomonadota; class Gammaproteobacteria; order Pasteurellales; family Pasteurellaceae; genus Aggregatibacter; species Aggregatibacter sp. Next base: position 19,618 of record NZ_DBHLAR010000007.1, read on the forward strand.
TGCGTAAAGCTGCGGATGCAGAAGTGTTGTTCCGTCAACAAGAACCGAAGCCGTTAAAAATCGTGGATATTTTAAACGGCGGGCGCAGCGCTTTAGAAAGTGCCAACGTGGAACTTGGCTTGGCATTGGCGGAAGATGAAATCGATTATTTGATGGAAAATTTCACCGCACTTGGACGCAACCCGCACGACATTGAGCTGTACATGTTCGCGCAAGCCAACTCGGAACACTGCCGCCATAAAATTTTCAATGCCGACTGGATTATTGACGGCAAAAAACAGGATAAATCCCTGTTCAAAATGATCAAAAATACCTTTGAGAAGACCCCTGATTTTGTGCTTTCTGCGTATAAAGACAACGCGGCGGTGATGGAAGGCTCCAAAGCGGGACGTTTCTTCCCGGATCAAGACGGTATTTACCGTTATCACAATGAAGACACCCACATTTTAATGAAGGTGGAAACCCACAACCACCCAACTGCCATTTCCCCGTTCCCGGGCGCGGCAACCGGCTCCGGTGGTGAAATCCGTGACGAAGGCGCGACCGGTCGCGGCGCAAAACCGAAAGCGGGGTTGGTGGGCTTCTCTGTATCCAACTTATGCATTCCAAACTTTGAACAACCTTGGGAAGCCCCGCTTTCCAAACCGAACCGTATTGCTTCCGCTTTAGACATTATGCTGGAAGGCCCGTTAGGTGGCGCGGCGTTTAACAACGAATTCGGTCGTCCTGCATTGCTCGGCTATTTCCGTACTTATGAACAAAAAGTGAATAGTTTCAACGGTGAAGAAGTGCGCGGCTACCACAAACCAATCATGTTGGCAGGCGGTATCGGTAACATTCGTGCCGAACACGTGCAAAAAGGCGACATTCCGATGGGCGCAAAACTGGTGGTGCTTGGTGGCCCGGCCATGAACATCGGTTTGGGCGGTGGTGCGGCGTCTTCTATGGCGTCCGGTAAATCCAAAGAAAACTTGGATTTCGCCTCCGTACAGCGGGACAACCCGGAAATGGAGCGTCGTTGCCAAGAAGTGATCGACCGTTGTTGGCAGCTGGGTGATGACAACCCGATTGCCTTTATTCACGATGTGGGTGCGGGCGGTTTATCCAACGCCATGCCGGAATTGGTGCATGACGGCGGTCGTGGCGGTAAATTTGAACTTCGTAAAATCCTAAGTGATGAACGCGAAATGAGCCCGTTGGAAATTTGGTGTAACGAATCGCAAGAGCGTTATGTGCTTGCCATTCATCCGGAAAAACTACCGCACTTTGAGGAACTGTGCCGCCGTGAACGCGCGCCTTATGCGGTCATCGGCGAAGCCACGGAAGAAGAACATTTAGCCTTACATGACGAGCATTTTAACAACAATCCAATTGATTTACCGATGAGCGTGTTACTCGGTAAAACCCCGAAAATGACCCGCGACGTGCAAACGGCAAGTGTTAACGGCGAACCGCTTGAACAAAGCCAGATTCAATTAAAAGAAGCGTTACATCGCGTGCTTCGTTTACCTGCAGTAGCGGAAAAAACCTTCTTAATCACCATCGGTGACCGCACGGTGACCGGCATGGTGGCGCGTGATCAAATGGTCGGCCCGTGGCAAGTGCCGGTGGCTGACTGCGCAGTGACCACAGCAACATTAGACAGCTACTACGGCGAAGCCATGTCCATGGGCGAACGCACGCCGGTCGCATTGCTCGATTTTGCCGCGTCTGCCCGTTTAGCCGTGGCAGAATCCATCACCAACATTGCCGCCACGAACATCGGCGACATTAAACGCATTAAATTATCTGCTAACTGGATGTCCGCCGCAGGCCACAAAGGCGAAGACGCGGGCTTATACGCGGCAGTGAAAGCCGTGGGCGAAGAGCTTTGCCCGCAATTAGGCTTAACTATTCCGGTGGGCAAAGATTCCATGTCCATGAAAACTACTTGGCAGGAAAACGGCGAGCAAAAAAGCGTAACTTCACCGCTTTCCTTAATCATCAGCGCCTTTGCCCGAGTGGAAGACGTACGCAAAACCGTCACCCCACAATTACGCACTGACAAAGGACAATCCCGCTTGTTGTTGGTGGATTTGGGCGAAGGCAACAACCGCTTAGGTGCTACGGCGTTAGCGCAGGTGTATGCCCAACTTGGCGACAAACCGGCGGATGTGGTCAACGCCGACACATTGAAAAACTTCTTTAACGCCATGCAGGACTTGGTGGCGCAAGAAAAATTATTGGCATACCACGACCGCTCTGATGGTGGTTTAATCGTCACCTTGGCGGAGATGGCGTTTGCCGGACATTGTGGCGTGGCTGTGGATATCAGCGCCTTAGGCGACAACGATTTAGCGGTGTTATTTAACGAAGAATTGGGTGCGGTGATTCAAGTGCGTGATAGCGATTTGAGTCTCGTGCGCGATGTCTTCGCTAAACACAATGTGTTGCACTTAGTGAAAGAATTGGGCGCCGTTACTGAAGACGACGAAATCGAAATCACCCGCGGCAACAAAGTGTTACTTAATGAAAAACGTTCCGACTTGCGTGGCATTTGGGCGGAATTGACCCATCAAATGCAACGCTTACGCGACAACCCGGAATGTGCCGATCAAGAATTTGCGGCGAAGAAAAATCCGCAGGATAAAGGCTTCTCCGCCTATTTAACCTACGATCCAAGCGAAGACATTGCCGCGCCTTATATTGCGACCGGAAAACGTCCAAAAGTGGCGGTATTGCGTGAGCAAGGTGTAAACAGCCATGTTGAAATGGCGGCAGCATTTGACCGCGCCGGCTTTGAGGCTATCGATGTTCACATGAGCGACTTGCACAATCGCCGTTATGACTTGCAACACTTTAATGCCTTGGTGGCGTGCGGCGGCTTCTCTTACGGCGACGTGCTCGGTGCCGGTGGCGGTTGGGCGAAATCTATTTTATTTAACCCGCACTTACGGGAACAATTCAGCCAATTCTTTGAACGTGAAGACACGCTCGCACTTGGCATTTGCAACGGCTGCCAAATGCTTTCCACCTTGGCGGAAATCATCCCCGGCACAGAAAATTGGCCGCGTTTCGTGCGCAATAAATCTGAACGTTTCGAAGCTCGCGCTGCGTTGGTTCGCATTAATGAAAGCAACTCCCTGTGGTTCCAAGGTATGGCGGGCTCCCATATGCCAATTGCCGTTTCCCACGGCGAGGGCAGAGTGGAATTCAAAACGCCTGAAAATTTAACCGCACTTCAAGCACAAAACTTGATTGTGGCGCAATACATCGACAACAACCTTAACCCGACAGAAGTGTACCCGGCAAACCCGAACGGCTCCGCCCTCGGCATCACCGCCCTTTCCAACACCAATGGTCGCGTCGCCATCATGATGCCACACCCGGAACGCGTCTTCCGCACTGTGAGCAACTCATGGCATCCGGAAGAGTGGGGCGAAGATGGGGCTTGGATACGAATTTTTAGGAATGCGAGAGCTGTCTTTAAATAATATAGTGTAATTATGAAATAGCGTTCTATAAGGAACGCTATTCTTTTATTAAAGGAATGAAATATGAAGAAACGCATTACTGCGAGAATGTATAAAGTCACTGAATGTCAGGAACTCCATGAATTCCATGAATTAAAGATTAATAATAGCAATATTCTTTTTTTAAGGTCTGTTTTATTATCTAATAACTCTTTTTACGAAGATGAAAATGGCAATTGGTTATTGAAGTTTTTTTTAGGGGAGCAATATGAGCAAGTTATATTCATTGATTTCTCTCAAAAAGAATTGAGCTATAAGAATCTTCAGGTTTTATCTCTTTCTAAATTGATCATTGATGATTCTGCTTTTGATGATCTTCTTGCTGAAGAGATTTCTCTTGAAATTAGAAAATCAAAAGCAATAAGGAAGCATCATTTTATAGAGTATCCATCTCATTATGAGCATATTGACGGTAGAGGAATGGGATTCTATTCTAGAATTCCTGACCAAGAATATAATTTCAGTCGTAGGCTAATTCTATTAGCTTTGGCTTATGCTTATTTAGGAGCTATTGAAAATATAAGCAATAGGCTTTCAGAATGTATTTGTTGCCAGAGTGATGATATTGAAAAGTTAAGACAGCTTTATATTGAAGCTACAAAGTTTAAAGCAGTGTTTTTGTTTCATCAGCCAGTTTTGATGAAAAATGTTAGCCTTATTGAAACATGGAAATATTTAGATAAAGTATTTGACATAAATTCTGCTTCAGATGAATTATTAGAGCAATTATCTAGTGTGCATTATATTTTAAATCTAGATGATGATAAAAAAAGAAAAAATATTGAGGATTTGAAAATTAAAAGGCAGGAGAAATGGAATATGTTATTTACAATGTTAGGTATTTTTATTGGATTAATAGAATTATTCAAATGATAAGCCTGATTGTTAATAAAGAACAATAAAAAAGCACCCCCATGATGGCGCACGTTTTCTAACGTGTGCCTTTTTCTTTTTTACTCAGTGATAAGCACACGCTGTGAAGCGTGCGCTATCGATTTGATGATTAGTTTAGTTTTTTAAGTGATTGGATTGTACTTTTGTGAGTTAGATCGAGAAAATAGGAGGTCTTTATAGGTTATTAAAATAAAATTTATATAGTTTCAGGATTTTATTGTTTTTAGATGATTACGCGAATGAGTAGAAAATATAAATTCTATAATCCTGAAGGTATTTATTTTGTTAGTTTTGCTACGGTTTTTTGGATTGATGTCTTTATCAGGGAAATTTATTTTGAAAAGGTTACAGAGGCATTGGAATATTGTCGAAAGAATAGAGGGATGAAAATTTATGGTTATTGCATTATGCCGAGCCATATTCATTTACTCTTTAAAGCTGAACAGTCTGATCCCGCAGAACTGATTCGAGACTTAAAGCATTTTACTGCAACTTCATTAATTCGATTAATTAAAAATAACCAACAAGAAAGTCGTAAGGAATGGCTACTTTGGATGTTTGAACGAGCAGGGAAACGTAGTTCTAAAGTTACTAAATACCAATTCTGGCAACACCACAACCAACCCATCGAAATTCATTCCGATAAATTTTTTGACGAGAAGCTAGACTATATTCATCAAAATCCGGTGATGAGTGGGTTTGTATCTGAGCCGCAGGATTGGAAATATAGCAGTGCGAAAAATTATTGGCAGGCGGTTGATCCTATTTTAGACATTGATGTACTTCGCTAAAAGTGCGGTTAAAAATTTCTTTGTTTTTAGTTAAACAAAAAGGATAAGCCTTTTGACTTATCCTTTTTTCATTTTTAAATTCAAGATTATTTCAATCCGGCAGCTGCGCGTAACTCTGCTGCGCGATCGATTTTTTCCCAAGGGAATTGTTCGCGGCCGAAGTGGCCGTAAGCGGCGGTTTGGCGGTAAATCGGTTGGATTAAATCTAACATTTTAATTAAGCCGTACGGACGCAAATCAAAGAATTCGCGCACGAGGCTGACTAATAATTCATTGGTGACTTTGCCTGTGCCGAAGGTTTCGATCATGATGGACGTCGGTTCGGCAACGCCGATAGCGTAGGAAAGTTGGATTTCACAACGATCGGCAAGGCCTGCAGCAACGATGTTTTTCGCTACATAACGGGCAGCATAGGCAGCAGAACGGTCAACTTTCGATGGGTCTTTACCGGAGAATGCGCCACCACCGTGACGCGCTGCGCCGCCGTAAGTATCCACGATAATTTTACGACCCGTTAAACCACAGTCACCCATTGGGCCACCAATCACAAAACGTCCGGTTGGGTTAATGAAATATTTCGTGTCTTTAGATAACCATTGCGCCGGCAATACCGGTTTGATGATTTCTTCCATCACGCCTTCATGCAAATCTTTTTTGCTGACGGTTTCAGCATGTTGGGTGGAAAGCACGACGGCATCAATGCCGACGATCTTGTGATCTTCATATTTAAATGTTAATTGGCTTTTCGCATCCGGACGTAACCAATCTAATTTGCCACTTTTACGCACTTGTGCTTGGCGTTCCATCAAACGGTGGGCATAAGTGATGGCGGCCGGCATGAATACATCGGTTTCATTAGTGGCGTAACCGAACATAATGCCTTGGTCGCCCGCGCCTTGATCTAATGGATTTTCACGATCCACTCCTTGGTTGATGTCGGCAGATTGTTTGCCAATCGCATTCAATACGGCACAAGAACGGCCATCAAAGCCCATTTCGGAGCTGGTGTAACCGATGTCGCAAATCACTTCACGAGCTAAGTTTTCAATATCGACCCAAGCAGAAGTGGTGATTTCACCGCCTACTAATGCCATTCCGGTTTTCACATAGGTTTCACAGGCAACGCGGGCTTTTGGGTCTTGTTTAAGAATTTCATCTAATACCGCATCAGAAATTTGATCAGCGATTTTATCCGGATGTCCTTCGGAAACGGATTCGGATGTAAATAAATATTGACTCATTGTTTCTCCGGCATAATTTTATACAGAATAAATGTAAGGGTATTTGGAAGTATTTCCATCTGGACGGCTATAATACGCTTTTAGACTAAAAATGCAACTTTTCAGAGGGATTTTGTTCATTTGCTATTAATCACGGCATTGATAAAAAAGAAAAACCCTCAACAAGTGTTGAGGGTTTTCGATTAACACAACTAAAAAGGTTAGCGACGTAAACCTAAACGCGCGATTAAGCTGCTGTAAAGTTCAAGATTAGTACGTTTTAAGTAATCTAAAAGTTTACGACGACGGGAAACCATGCGTAATAAACCGCGGCGACCGTGGTGGTCTTTTTTGTGTTCAGCAAAGTGTGCTTGTAAGTGATTGATTTGTGCGGTTAATAAAGCGATTTGAACTTCGGAAGAACCGGTGTCTTTACCATCGCGACCAAATTCAGCAACGATTTTTGCTTTTTGTTCAGTACTTAGAGACATAATAACTCCTAATATGAAGTGGTTAATGATACATCGTTCGCCGATCTCTAATTCAGCGACGACAATAAGAAGTGCAGATTTTAGTCATTGCGCGGCGAAAAAGCAATGAATTTATCCTGTAATAACGCATTTAATTGGGCTGCAAATGCTGTTGGATTTTCTTGATGTGCATTATGTCCTGCCTGTGGAATCAGTGTCAGGTTCAACTGATTGTCTAATGCCATTTGTTTAAATTTATGATCTCGTTCGCCACAGAAATATTCGATCGGATAAGGACTGTTTTTGACGTAAGGGCGTAAATCCGGTTGTTTGGCAAGAGACGTTGCCAACAGCATTTTGGCAATATTGTCGCCACAGTTGGCTTGGCGTTTTTCGATCAACGCCTTGCGTTGGTCTTTTGTTAAATGGGCGAAGACAGGTTGTTGATACCAATCATTCAGTACGGAAGTCGCGGTTTCATGGCGAAAACGTTGCGCCCAAAATACATCATTTTCCCACCGCACTTTTTGGTCTGCCTCATTCGTCAATCCAAGATTGCCGCCTTCAATAATCAGCCCTTGCAGGTTGTATTTGTCTTGTTGACTGCAAAGGGCGTAATACAATGCGATTCTTCCCCCAAGGGAATAGCCCACTAAAAAATACGGGTGATTTCCTACCGCACTTTGGATGTGTTGTGCCAGATAAGCACTGGTGTCATCAAAACTCTGTACAGAGTGATTTTTTGCGCTGCCGTGGAAAGGCAAATCCAAGGCAATGCAATGAAAGTGCGGTAGATTTTCCGTGAGTTTTTGCCAGTCGGCTTGAGTGCCGAGTAGGCCGTGTAAAAAAATGAGATAAGGTTTCATCACATGAAAAAAGCAAACTCGCATGTGCACGTTTGCTTTTGATCTTTTCGTTTATTCACCAATAACCGCATAGCTGATTTGGTCGATGAGGCGTTTGTAAATGGTGCTGCCGTCATTCGGCGCGACTTTAATTTCGATGATAGTCGCTTCGCGACGTGAGTAGGCTTGTTTCAACACGGCACTTAAATCCGCCCAGGTATAAGGACGCGCATATTTTAAATCAAACATGGACGCCACTTGGGAAAACTCCGTATGGTGTGGCATGCGATAGAATTTATCTTTCACTTCAGCATCCACCGGCAGCATATCAAAAATCGCCCCACCATTGTTATTGATAATAAATAAAATAGTCGGTTGGGTAAGTTTTTTGAACAATGCCAACGAGTTTAAATCATAGAGTGCGGAAGTATCGCCCACTAAGGCGACGACCGGCTGGTTAGAGCCGATACCAATGCCGGCAACGGTGGCAAGTAAACCGTCAATTCCACTCGCCCCACGATTGGTGTGAATCGGGTAGCCTTCCGGCAATTTGGTGAGCGCATCCACTAAACGCACAAATAAGCTATTACCAAGGAAAAGAATGCCATTATTCGGCAGTAAACGTTCGATATGGTGAGCTAAGGCAGCTTCATTTAAATTACCGCCCACTTGTTGTTCAATGAAAGTGGCGCAGAATTTGGATAACGCCAACGCTTCTAATAACCATGGTTTTTGTCTTAACGGCGGATGGGCGCGCAACCAATGATGAATTTTGGCAACAAAACGGGTGTGGGAATGATGGTAAGGATCCACCGCTTGTGGGTTTTCATCCACAATCCAATATTCGTTTTTAAATTCGGCTAAAAACTGGTTAATGCGTTTACTAATAAACCGGTTACCAAGCTGAATGACAATATCTGCCTGCAACATTTTTTGTTTCACCGTTTGATTCGCCAGCCAAATATCCGCATAAGGCAAACCGGCTTCCACACCGGATTGAATATCGGTCAGCAATACCCAGCCCATCGTATTTGCCCAAGAAGCAATACCCATGGCTTGTTCTGCCGGCATTCTGCCCGCCACAATAATTCCGCGTTTGGTACGCCATTGATCCCAGTGTTCGTGAATTAGCACTTCTTGATGTGGCGCAGGGTAGGTTGTCCAACTTTTATTTTGGCTTAACCAACGTTGAACAGGTGCTAACCAAGGATGCACGTCAATTTCTTCGGCATTGGCGTCATATAACGGTTCGGCAAAAGGCACATTAATGTGAATCACGCCCGCTTCTTCCGCTTGTTTATGGCAGGCTTGCTCAATTTTTGAAATCAACCAACTTGCAGCATAATCTTGGCTTGGGCGAGGAAGATTCAAATTGGCAAGGGGATAATCGGCAAACATATTTTCTTGTAAAATCGCTTGATTCGCACCGCACTCTAAGAGTTCCGGCGGGCGATCCGCAGTGAGTACAATCAGATTGACGTGACTTTGACGGGCTTCAATGATTGCCGGATATAAATTGGCGGCAGCCGTGCCGGAAGTGACAATAACGGCAACGGGTTTTTTGGTGGATTTTGCGATGCCAAGGGAAAAGAAACCTAAACCACGTTCATCAAAATGCGTATGACAAAGGGCTCGGTTGGCATTTTGTAAACGTACGGCTTCCAATGTCAGTGGGGTCGAACGCGAACCGGGCGCGATACAAAAGTGGGTTACACCTTGACGCACAAGGGTTTCCAAGATCACTTTCGACCAACAACGATTAAAGACGCTTACTGACATTTTTGCTCTCCGTTTTCAGATTTCGTTATTTTTAATAATGAGATTAATCCCGCGGCTTTTCGCTCGATTTCTTGCCATTCTAGCAAGGGAACTGAGCCCTCAACAATACCGGCGCCGGCAAACACATGAATTTTGTCTGCTTCAACAAAGGCAGAACGAATCGCCACGCAAAACTCGGCTTGTTGTTGATTAAAAAAGCCCAATGTGCCCGCATACCAACTGCGATCGTAATGTTCAATTTGTTGTAACAATGCTTTGGCTTTTTGTTGTGGTAATCCGGCAACGGCAGCCGTTGGATGAATAGCTTGTAAACAGTCTAAATCGGTACAACTTTCGGTTAAAAGTGCGGTGATTTCTCGGCGTAAATGTTGTACTTGACGTAGCTGTTTGATGCCTAGGTTGCCTATTTCAATGTGTTGAGTAAAAGGGGCTAAATTGGCGCAAATCCCATCCGCCACCAATTGGTTTTCATGAATGTTTTTCTTGTCGCTAAGTAACCAATCGGCTTGTTTGCGATTGCTTTGATGATCCTCGCTCATAGGCGCAGTGCCTGCGAGAGCCTCTGTTTTTAAATGACGCTCATGACGTGCATACAAACGTTCTGGCGAAGAACCAAGGAAACTGGTTTTGTCATCTTGCGCGAAAAGAAAGTGGTAGCAGCCTTTATTGTAAATTTCACTTTGCGCTAAAAAATCCTTGGCATTGAGCGGTTGATTGAGGGCAAAGGTGCTTTTATTGGCTAACACTAATTTGGTGACCGCTTTTTCATGAATTTGCGCAAGAGCCTTTTCTACCCAATTTGCCCATTGTGTCGGATTCGCTTGCTGCTCAATCAAATCCGCTCGAGTTTGAAGCGGTAAAAGTGCGGTCGTTTTTTCAAATGTTTTTAAAACCTGCAACGCCTTGTCTTTATTGTGAATAAAATCATCTTGGTCAATAAAAACGGTGACTTGAATCTGATTGTCGCGCTGTTCTAACACTAACTGTGGCAGAAAAAAGGTGGTTTGCCCGTAAAATTGAATACCGCCGAAAAGAGGCAAATTGTGTTGATTCACGAAATCTTGCGCCGCGTCTAATTGTTGAAATGTGCGAACGGCGCCAAGCGTGGCAAAGCATTGTGTTGTTTGCTGTAATTGAAAATAGAATTGCGGATAGTGCGGTTGTGCTTTTAGCCAACCTAATAAATCAACCGCGCATTCGGCTTGTACTGAACAAACCGCAATGTGATGAGGTTGATTTAATTGTAATGCATTAATTTGACTGATTAATTGCGTTTTAATTGATTGCAAACTATCCATTTTGAAAAAGCATTGTCTTTAACGGGAAAATAAGTTAAAAATGAACCGCAATTCTACCGCACTTTACGGGAATTTTTCACAAAATATTTCATTTCTTAATTACTCAAGGGCAAAACTATGGAACGCTTTCCCAAATCAGATAAATTAGAGCACGTTTGTTACGATATTCGCGGACCCGTGCACAAAGAGGCACTACGCCTTGAAGAAGAAGGGCATAAAATTTTAAAACTGAATATCGGCAACCCCGCGCCTTTTGGTTTTGAAGCGCCTGATGAAATTCTCGTTGATGTCTTACGCAATCTTCCTTCAGCCCAAGGTTATTGTGACTCCAAAGGGCTTTATTCTGCTCGCAAAGCCATTGTGCAATATTATCAATCGAAAGATATTCGTAGCGTTACAGTGAATGATGTTTACATCGGAAACGGCGTGTCAGAGTTGATTACCATGTCCATGCAGGCTTTGCTGAATGACGACGATGAAGTGCTGATCCCTATGCCGGATTACCCATTATGGACTGCCGCAGCAACGTTGGCAGGCGGTAAAGCGGTACATTATTTGTGTGATGAACAGGCGGATTGGTTCCCGGATGTGGAAGACATTAAAAGCAAAGTCACCTCACGCACGAAAGCGATTGTGGTAATCAACCCGAACAACCCGACCGGTGCGGTTTACAGCAAAGAATTATTGTTAGAAATCGTTGAAGTGGCACGTCAGAATAATTTGATTATTTTTGCCGACGAGATTTACGACAAAATTTTATACGATGGTGCGGTACATCACCATATTGCCGCATTAGCACCGGATTTATTGACGGTCACGTTTAACGGTTTATCAAAAGCTTATCGTGTAGCCGGTTTCCGCCAAGGTTGGATGATTTTAAATGGGCCAAAAAAACACGCCAAAGGTTACATTGAAGGCTTAGATATGTTGGCGTCTATGCGTTTGTGTGCCAACGTGCCGATGCAACATGCGATTCAGACCGCACTTGGTGGCTATCAAAGCATTAACGAATTCATTTTGCCGGGCGGACGCTTGTTAGAACAACGCAATAAAGCCTATGAATTGCTCAACCAAATTCCGGGAATTAGTTGTACCAAGCCGATGGGGGCGTTGTATATGTTCCCGAAAATCGACATCAAAAAATTTAATATGTATGACGATGAAAAAATGGTGTTTGATTTATTGGCGCAGGAAAAAGTGTTATTGGTGCACGGTCGCGGTTTTAACTGGCATTCACCGGATCACTTCCGCATTGTAACATTGCCGTATGTTCATCAAATTGAAGAAGCTTTGGGCAAATTTGCGCGGTTCTTGTCGCATTATCATCAGTAATGACTTCCCGAAGAAAAAGCCCCGAATATCCATTCGGGGCTTTTTGTTTAGCATAAAGTGCGGTCATTTTTTCGGAAGATTTTTAATTCAGTATTATTCGCTAAAATTTTCCGGTAAAAATGCCTGCATATTACTCCACATAACGCCGCTTTCTTTTCCGTATTGCAACACGCAAGGGGCCACTTCATCAATAGCCTCGCGTTGGCAAATATCTTGAAGTTTAGTGTAAAAGCGTTTGGCAAGTGCGCGAGCTTCCGGATTTTGGAAATAAAATAAGCCGATGCGGGAATATAAGCTTTTGAAGCTATTTAAAATTAAGCCATAAACTGGATTGTCTGAAGCAAATGCCAAATTACGGAATACATCGTAGTCGAATTTTGTGTAATCTTCAGCTGTATCTTGTAAGTTATTGAGCGGTTGCAAAATACGGAGTGATTGTTCCTTTGCGCGTTTAAAGGCTTTGGGAATGTAAATCATTGAAATGTCAGTACGCGCCGAGCGCATGTTGGCAATAAGCGAAGGCAATCTTGTGCCATCGAGCTGAATCATGGTCTCTAGAATATTAAGACCGGAGGTTTCCCAAATATCATTGACTTTTGTTGGTTTACCATGTTGGATGCTGAGCCAACCATCACGAGCTAAGCGTTGTAATACTTCACGCAACGTTGTTCTGGTTACACCAATCTTATCGGCAAGTTCACGTTCGGCAGGTAAATCAGAACCTGGGGGAAAATAATTATTCCAAATGCTTTTTACAATATATTCTTCAGCTAAAGCGGCAGGACTTTGTGCCTTCAGAAGAGTCGAGTCATTATGCATAATTGTTCAGTATAAATAGAGGGTAAATTCGCCGTTATTATCGTAGAAACGCCTATACATTACAATTAGATAATTATTTTTTAAATTCATTGACAATATTTGTGATTTTTGACAGAGTTGAACGCGGAATTGCCTCCAATAGCGTAGGTTAAAATATTGTTAATTAAAAGAATTAAGGTCAATTTGTATGGACAATTATCAACAGGCGTTTCTAAAAAACTTTTTGGGCTCGAGCCCGGATTGGTACAAAATAACGATTGTCGCCTTTCTTGTTATTAACCCTATCTTATTTTCAATTTCCCCTTTCTGGGCTGGGTGGTTATTAGTCATTGAATTCATTTTCACCTTGGCGATGGCACTAAAATGCTATCCACTACAACCCGGCGGGTTACTTGCTATTGAAGCGATTTTTATTGGCATGACAACACCAGAGCACATTAAAGCAGAAGTGTTGGCTAACTTTGAAGTGATTTTGCTATTGATGTTTATGGTAGCGGGTATTTACTTCATGAAACAATTATTGTTGTTTGTGTTCACTAAACTGCTTCTTAACATCCATTCTAAATTAGTGCTTTCCTTGGCGTTTTGCTTCAGTGCAGCTTTTTTATCTGCATTTTTGGATGCGTTAACTGTGGTTGCGGTAATCATCAGCGTTGCAATGGGATTTTATGGCGTATACCACAAAGTCGCTTCCGGTGGCACATTCTATGATTCTACCGATATTACGAATGACGAGAAAATCGGTTCTCACCATGAAACCTTAGAAGAATTCCGCGCCTTTTTACGTAGCTTAATGATGCATGCCGGGGTTGGTACTGCATTGGGTGGCGTAATGACGATGGTTGGTGAACCGCAGAACTTGATTATCGCGGACCAAGCTGGTTGGAATTTTGTTGAGTTTTTCCTTCGCATGGCGCCGGTGACCGTTCCGGTCTTTGTTTTGGGCTTGCTAACTTGTGTTGCGTTAGAGAAATTTCATTTGTTCGGATATGGTGCAAAATTACCGCAAAAGGTATGGGAAGTATTGGCCGATTTTGATCGCGACAATATGAAAAAAATGAGTAAACAAGAACGTCTGAAACTCATTGTGCAAGCAATAGTTGGTATTTGGTTGATTATCGGTTTAGCATTTCATTTAGCTTCCGTAGGGTTGATCGGGTTAAGTATCATCATTTTATGTACTGCATTTTGTGGTATCACAAGTGAGCATACCTTAGGTAAGGCTTTCCAAGAGTCTTTGCCATTTACCGCACTTTTAGTGGTGTTCTTTACGATTGTTGCAGTGATTATTGACCAAAAACTTTTTGCACCGATTGTGCACTATGTTTTGTCTGCGGAAGAAAGTACTCAACTCACCTTATTCTACGCTTTCAACGGTATCCTTTCTGCTATTTCTGATAATGTATTTGTGGCAACAGTTTATATTAACGAAGCGAAAAATGCGTTGGCAGCGAATATTATTCCTCCGCATCAGTTTGAATTATTAGCTGTGGCGATTAATACGGGGACTAACTTGCCTTCCGTCGCAACACCAAATGGACAAGCGGCTTTCTTATTCTTATTGACATCATCACTTGCACCGCTTATTAACCTTTCCTATGGTAGAATGGTTTACATGGCATTGCCTTACACCATTGTGTTATCGTTGGTAGGTTTCTTGGCTGTGGAATATATTTTACCGCCAATGACAATTTGGTTGGCGAATTTAGGCCTAATCATGCCAATTTAACATTTTTTAGGGAGAAAGGGTGCTATGCTAAAATTTTTCAAAACACTTTCCGTACAACGTAGCGGTTGGTTGTTATTGATAATCTCAGCATTGGTGTTGGAAGGGATTGCACTTTATTTCCAATATGGCATGGAATTGCAACCTTGCGTAATGTGCGTTTATGAACGAGTCGCATTGTTTGGATTAGCCTTTGCTGGACTTTTCGGTTTAATCGCACCACGTTTTTTAATAGTCCGTTTATTGGCGCTATTAATTGGTTTTGTCAGCGTGGTTAAAGGGCTGTTGCTTTCTCTCAAACATGTAGACTACCAACTTCATCCGGCGCCTTGGAACCAGTGTTCTTATTTGCCGGAATTTCCACAAACTCTACCGTTAGATAAATGGTTTCCAGTGCTATTTCAACCTACAGGCTCTTGTGAGGATGTGGCTTGGTCATTCCTTGGCTTTTCAATGGCGCAATGGATTGTAGCCATGTTTGCCGTTTATTTACTTGTGTTGTTAGTTGTTTTAATTAGCCAATTTAAACGTCTTGATACGAGAGGGAGAAGACGTTTATTCAAGTAACGTTTTCTATCGAAAGATGTAAAAAATGGTGTTGTATAAAACAACACCATTTTTTTATTTTATATATCTTGCACCACGAATTGTAACGCATGGCGGGCAAACAATTTCGCTTTACGTTGTTTTAAATGCTTTAAACGCAAAGTACGTGCTTGTTGTTGATGAATGAATTTTTTCTTAGTTGGTTTGAGAAATCTTTTCTTGTTCATTGATATTTTCCTCTATTTGTCGATTTTCATGTTGTTTATTTTCACTCAAATCGGAATGTTCTTTCTCTGCATTTTTGCTCTCATTATCAGATTCTTGCGTTAATTTCTCGCTTTGATTTTGCTGAACGCGATAATAATTCACAATACTATTCATGTAACGACGAATATTTTCGATGTATTGAAATGCTTCATAGCCTCTTGCATAGCCGTATTTAAGGTTTGAATAATAGCGTTTTTCGGCTAATAAAGGTAAATTCTTTTTGACATCAAGCCAGTTATCCGGGTTGCCCCCTAAATTTTTGGTGAGACGGCGGGCATCCAGCAAATGGCCTAGCCCCATGTTATAAGCGGCAAGGGCAAACCAAATTCTTTCTTCCTCATTGATACTAGTTGGTATCTGTTCAAGCAACCAATGTAAATATTCTGAACCGGCTTTGATACTTTGCTCGGGATCCGTTCGATCCTGAATTTTCATATGTTCAGCGGTATCTTTCGTCAGCATCATGATGCCTCGAACACCCGTTGGTGAGGTGGCATCAGGATTCCAATGGGATTCCTGATAGGCGATCGCCGCTAATAAGCGCCAGTCCAAATTACCTTTATGTTTGGTAAAGAGCGGTTCAAATTTTGGAAGAATTGTTTCTATCGCATTTAAATAAGATTTTGCATCAACATAGTCAAAGTCACGAAAATGACTAAAATATTTTTCTTCAATATTGGCAATTAACCCGGAATCAATAGCACCATTCATGAAATCTAACAAGGCTGATTGCAATTCATTGGAAGCGTTGTTTGCTAAATACCAATGCACGCTCATTTCATCGGTTAAGTCAAAAGCCACAGCAATTTGTGGTTTAATGTGTTGTGCAGCTGAAATATCCAAAGAATTGGCAATCGTATAATCAATTTTGCCGTCAGCAACTTGTAACAACAGTTCTTCTTGCGTTTGTTTTTTATTTACCGTCCAGGTTAGAGGTGGATTTTTTGATTTGGCCTCTTTCAGGATATGCTCCAGTTCTGCATTATCCGGAATGACGAGTTGGCCATTAATTTGCGCTAGCGAACGTGGCCGATTTTCACCTTTTCGATAAGCAATTTGCCAAGAAGCAGAATAATATGACGGTCCCAATTGGAAATGTTCAACTTTATTGGGCTGATAAAAAAGATTGGCCGCCGCAATATCAATAGCATGCTCATTTAAGGCGGTGAAAAGTTCTTCACTATTGTTTAACGGTTTGATTTCTAGCTCAACGTTCAAATAATCCGCAAACGCTTTACTGAGTTCATATTCTAAACCGGATTGCCCTTCTGCATTGATAAAGTAAGAAATAGGATTGTTAATAGTACCTACAATTAATTTGCCACGACTTTGAATGGCGTGATAAGGATTTTCTTCCGAAGACATGATTTGTCGCCATGGAAATACCATGTCTAGTGCCCATAAGAGCAAGCATATGCCTGCAATAATACGTAAAAATAAACCTTTCAAATGCTCTCTTTCTCTAAAAAATATTAGCGATTCCGCTCAATAATGACACCAACGTTATTGGCTTGTGCAACAGCTTTTGGTTTGCTCAATTTGAGTCGAAGTCGGCTAATGTTAAATTGACGTTGTAATTGATCTGCCACTTCATTGGCAACCCGTTCAATTAACAAGAATGGCTTGGATTGCACATAATCAATGATAAATTGGCTGATTTCGGCATAATTTAACGTGTATTGAACATCATCCGTTATTGCGGCCTGACGCGTATCCCAAGCCATTTCGACATCAAAGATCAGTTTTTGTTTAATTTGTTGTTCCCAATCGTAAACGCCAATTTGCGCAAATACGCTCAATCCTTCAATAAAAATGAGATCTTTCATGATGTTCCTATCGTTATCGCTTAAATTTTTGTGGGCTTATACTATCAACTTTGGGTACAATAGACGAACAATTTTTCCACTTCAAGGAAGTCCTATGAGCCTTTTCGCCCTTTTCTACATGTTATTGAGCTATTTACTTGGTTCTATTTCTAGCGCGATTTTATTATGTCGTATTGCCGGCTTACCGGATCCAAGAAAGGCAGGATCGAATAATCCTGGTGCAACAAATGTATTGCGTATTGGTGGACGTTGGATTGCGCTTGGGGTGTTAATTTGTGACATCTTAAAAGGTATGTTGCCGGTTTGGCTCGGTTACTCTTTAGGTTTAACCCAATTTGAATTAGGCATGGTAGCGTTAGGTGCATGTTTAGGGCATATTTTTCCTATTTTCTTCAAGTTTAAAGGAGGAAAGGGTGTTGCAACGGCTTTCGGTGCCATTGCACCAATTGGTTGGGGGGTATTATTTTCAACTTTGGGAACTTGGGTTTTCGTTTTCCTTATTAGCGGTTATTCCTCGCTCAGCGCAGTGATTAGCGCGTTATTAGTTCCGCTCTATGTTTGGTGGTTTAAACCGGAGTTCACCTTTCCTGTTGCTTTAGTTTGTTGTCTTCTCATTTATCGTCACCATGAGAACATTCAACGTTTATGGCGCGGAGAAGAAGATAAAATGTGGAATAAGTTTAAAAAGTAGAAGTGAAAAGTGAGAATAAAAAAGTGCGGTCATTTTGGACCGCACTTTTTGTTTTTATAAGCCTTAATTAGTGGTGAACACCGGCTAATGCTTTTTCAAAGCGTTCATTAGCAAAATCCCAGTTCAATACATTCCAGAATTCTTTGATGTAGTCCGGACGGCGGTTTTGGAATTTCAAATAGTAAGCGTGTTCCCAAACGTCTAAACCAAAGATTGGTGTGCCTGAACAGCCCGCAAATTCTTTACCCATAATTGGGTTGTCTTGGTTTGCCGTAGAAACCACCGCAAGTTTGCCGTTTTCTAACACTAACCATGCCCAACCGGAACCGAAACGGGTCGCTGCCGCTTTTTCAAATTCCGCTTTGAAGTTTTCAACAGAACCAAAATCACGTTCAATGGCGTCTTTTAATGCACCTTGTAATGTGGTGCCTTTTTTCAAACTTTTCCAGAATAAGCTGTGGTTTAAGTGGCCACCTGCATTGTTGCGTAATGCTGGGCGTTTTTCCGGTGCAACGTCATGTAAGTGCGCCAATAATTTACCCGGACAACCGCTGGCAAGTTCTTGTAATTCGGGAGAGTTTTCTAACACCGCGTTCGCGTTGTTGACATACGCTTGGTGGTGTTTAGTATGGTGGATTTCCATGGTTTGCGCATCGAAATGGGGTTCTAATGCGTCATAGGCATAACCTAATTCGGGTAGAGTATAAGCCATAATTTTTCCTTTTGTTAGAGTAAATTCATGTTTAAAATCTGGAAAATGATAGCATAAAAATTGATTAAGATCATTAAATGCTATGTTTTATGCATAAAAAAGAAGATGGCAACTAGCCATCTTCTTTATTTTTTGGTAGGCGATTATTGCGCTTTTACCGCAGCGATTGCCACCATATTAATAATACGGCGAACAGACGCGACTGAGGTTAGAATATGCGCTGATTTTTTCAAACCCATTAAGATAGGGCCAACGGTTGTTGGCGTTGCCGTACCTTGTAATAGATTTAGGCTGATACGTGCAGCTTCCATATTTGGCATTACCAACACGTTTGCGGCACCTTTGAGTGGGCTGTCCGGCATCACGTCATCACGGAGCTGTTGTGATAAGGCAACATCACAGTGCATTTCACCGTCAATAGTGAGTTCAGGTGCGCGTTCTTTCACTAAATGTAAAACGTTACGCATTTTGACAGCACTTGGTGTGTTGTTGCTGCCGTAATTAGAATGTGAAATTAAGGCAATCTGTGGCTCAATACCAAATAGACTGACTTCTTTTGCTGTCATGAGCGTAATTTCTGCTAATTCTTCTGCTGTCGGATCGTTGTTCACGAAGGTGTCGGCAAGGAATAAGTTGCCAGCCGGTAGCACTAAGCCGTTAACGGTCGCCGCCGTATGTACCCCTTCTTGCAAACCAATAACGTTTTTGAGGGTTTTTAAATGGTCGGCATAATGTCCCACTAAACCACATAACATGGCGTCAGCGTGGCCTAAATGTAATAACACGGCACCGATAGCGGTTGGGTTGTTAAACATTTCCCGTTTAGCAATATCCGGCGTGACGCCTGCACGTTTGAGCATGTCATAGTAAGTTTTGCAACATTCTTGATAACGTGCGTCATTTTCGATGTTAATTAACTCAAAATCACGTCCCGCCTGAATATGTAACCCGAGTTTTTTAATGCGTTGTTCAATGACGCTTGGGCGACCGAGTAAAATCGGATAAGCGATGCCTAAGGTCGAGATTTCTTGCACTGCATGTAAAATTCGGGTTTCTTCACCGTCGGTTAATAACACACGTTTCTTGTCTTGTTTCGCTTGCGCAAACACCGGTTTCATAAACAAGTTGGTTTTATAAACGAACTGGGTGAGTTGTTCGATGTATGCATCAAAATCTTTAATTGGACGAGTCGCGACACCGGAATCCATCGCCGCTTTTGCCACAGCAGGTGCGATACGCACGATTAAACGCGGATCAAAGGGTTTTGGAATAATGTATTCCGGGCCAAACGTGAGTTCGGTATCACCATAAGCGGATGTCACCACATCGCTTTGTTCGGCCAATGCCAAGTCAGCGATGGCGCGCACCGCGGCAAGTTTCATTTCTTCATTGATGGTGGTAGCGCTGACGTCTAATGCCCCGCGGAAAATGAACGGGAAGCAAAGTACGTTGTTGACTTGGTTTGGGTAGTCGGAAC
Organism: Aggregatibacter sp.; assembly: GCF_057314075.1. NCBI lineage: Bacteria > Pseudomonadati > Pseudomonadota > Gammaproteobacteria > Pasteurellales > Pasteurellaceae > Aggregatibacter > Aggregatibacter sp. The sequence goes on from NZ_DBHLAR010000007.1 coordinate 39,823, forward strand.
GACCGGTACACACAATGGCATCCGGACGGACTTCTTTTGCCAATGGCGGTAGAATTTCCGGTTCCGGGTTGGCGAGTGCCAAAATTAAGGGATGTGCTGCCATGGTTTTAACCATGTCTTGCGTTAACGTGCCGGCAGCAGAACAACCTAAGAAAATATCCGCATTTGGAATGACTTCGGCTAACGTACGCTTGCCGTTATCGTCAATCGCATACAGTTTCTTGGTTTCATCCATGCGATCATCACGGTTTTTATAGATCACGCCTTTGGAGTCGCAGACGGTGATATTTTCCCGTTTCATACCGAGGGAAACTAATAAGTTTAAGCAGGCAATCGATGCGGCACCGGCGCCGGAGGCTACCAGTTTTACATTTTCAATTTTTTTATTGACGATGCGTAAACCGTTGAGTACCGCCGCAGCAGAAATAATGGCTGTGCCGTGTTGGTCATCATGGAAGACCGGGATTTTCATTCTTTCACGCAATTTACGTTCAATATAAAAACACTCCGGTGCTTTAATGTCTTCTAAGTTAATGCCGCCGAAGGTGGGTTCAAGGGACGCGATAATATCGATGAGCTTATCTGGGTCGTGTTCATTCACTTCAATGTCAAAGACGTTGACGCCGGCGAATTTTTTAAATAATACGCCTTTCCCTTCCATCACCGGTTTACCTGCTAAAGCACCAATATTTCCTAAACCAAGCACGGCGGTACCGTTTGAAATCACCGCCACCAAGTTGCCACGAGAGGTATATTTATAGGAGTCTGCCGGATCTGCCTGAATGGCTAAACAAGGCGCAGCAACACCAGGGGAATAAGCCAAGGCTAAGTCGCGTTGAGTCGCAAGCGATTTGGTGGGCGTCACTTCAATTTTTCCCGGAATCGGGAATTCGTGAAAATCTAATGCCGCTTTTTTAAGTTGTTCATCCATAAAAATATCCTCTTTTGAATAAATTCAGTTAGAAAAAGTACCCCGCATTATAATTAAAATAAAAAAGAATTCTGTGACATTTCACACATTATTAACAATTTGTTGGACGTATAGAAATGTAGATCTATGGCGTTTTAATAAAGTGCGGTTATTTCTTGTTATGTTTTTCCAGGGCGGAGGGGGAAATTAGCGTTATAATGCGTGATATTTTTTATAAGGAATTTTTATGCGTTTAGATAAATTTTTAGCAGAAACAACCGGTTTAACCCGTTCACAGGCGGCAAAAGTATTACGTCAAAGTGCGGTCACCGTTAACGGTAAAATTGAAAAGAGCGGGGCAGCGAAAGTGAGCCCTGACGATGAAATTTATTATGATGGTGAGCGTTTAATGTGGGTAGAAAACGGGCAATACATTATGTTGCACAAACCGCAAGGTTACATTTGCTCCCATGAAGATGGCGATTATCCGACCATTTATCAATTTTTTGATTATCCGTTATCTGCCCGTTTGCACAGTGCTGGGCGGTTGGATGTGGATACCACGGGCTTGGTGTTGCTGACAGATGACGGTCAGTGGTCGCACCGAATTACCTCACCTAAATTTCATTGTGAGAAGACGTATTTGGTCACCTTGGCCGACCCTGTTGAAGCGAATTATGTGCAGGCTTGTGCTGATGGCATTTTGCTGCGTGGCGAGAAAGAACTAACCAAACCTGCTACACTCGAAATTTTAGATGATTACAACGTGAATTTAACCCTGAGCGAAGGGCGTTATCATCAAGTTAAACGAATGTTTGCCGCTTTGGGTAATAAAGTTGTTGCATTACATCGTTGGAAGATTGGTAATGTGGTGTTAGATGAACATTTGGCAGAAGGCGAATTTCGTTCTTTAACAGAGGAAGAAATCGCATACTTAGGTGGAGAATCCTAGTTTGAGTTCAAATAAAACAGTCAAAACAAATTTTATTTTTGTGGTGGCGTTGGGTATTTTGTCCATGTTGCCGCCATTGGGTGTGGATATGTACCTGCCGGCGTTTTTGAATATTGCGCAGGATTTACAGGTCACAAACGATCAGGTGCAACATACGCTAACCGCTTTTGCTTATGGTTTGGCGCTGGGGCAATTATTCTGGGGGCCGTTCGGTGACAGTTTCGGACGCAAGCCAATTATTTTGTTAGGCGTAACGGTTTCTGCGATAGCGGCATTGATTTTAACGCAAATCCATTCTATCGGAAATTTCACCGCACTTCGTTTTGTTCAGGGCTTTTTTGGTGCGGCGCCGGTGGTATTGGTGGGCGCATTGTTGCGTGATTTGTTTGACAAGAATGCACTTTCCAAAATGATGTCGACAATTACGCTGGTGTTTATGATTGCGCCGTTGATCGCACCGGTTGTCGGCGGTTATATTGTCTATTTTTTCCATTGGCACGCCATTTTTTATGTGACTGCTTTCATGGGACTATTGAGTATTTTGCTGGTCTTTTTTGTGGTGCCGGAAACGCATCATAAAGAAAATCGGATTCCGTTACGCTTGAATATTATTGCCCGTAATTTTATGGCGTTATGGAAACAAAAACCGGTGTTAGGTTATATGTTCTCAACGTCCTTTGCCTTTGCCGGCTTATTTGCGTTTTTAACGGCAGGATCGATTGTGTATATCGGGATTTACGGCATCAAGCCTGAAAATTTCGGCTATTTCTTTATGTTGAACATTGGCGTGATGACCTTTAGTTCATTCTTAAATGGGCGTTTAGTGGCTAAATGGGGGGCGGAGACCATGTTCCGTTTGGGGCTTGGGATACAAGGTTTGGCGGGCATCTGGTTGTTGCTTGTGGCGTTATTAGATTTGGGTTTTTGGTCAATGGCGCTGGGCGTAGCAGTGTTTGTGGGACAAAATCCATTGATTTCCTCTAATGCGATGGCCTCTATTTTAGAAAAGTTCCCCAATTCGGCAGGATCGGCGAATTCTATGGTCGGGAGCGTACGGTTTGGCATTGGCGCTTGCATGGGATCTTTGGTGTCTTTATTGCCGATCAATTCGGCGGCGCCAATGTTATTCGCCATGGTGCTTTGTTCTGTGATTGCGGTCGTTTGCTACGTTACGTTAACGGTTAAACATCGGGAATAACCCACGAATTAACTCAGTTATATCAAGGGTTTCGCACATTATGAGAGGTATTCGTATTTGTAACAAAGAACGAAATTTGTTCTAAGTCAAAGAGTAGTTAAACTACCTCTAAATAGTTGTGTTATTTAACCTGTGATTTCATTTCCTTATGATAGAATGCCCCGCAAAAATAAGTCTGTGAAACAATCTGTTATGGTCAATCAATTAATTCTTGAGAATCTCGCTTGCCAACGGGGAGATAAAGTCCTTTTTCATCGCGTGAATTTACACATTCAGGCAGGTGATTTTGTGCAAATTGAAGGGCACAACGGCATTGGGAAAACCAGTTTGTTACGCATTATTGCCGGGCTTGCCTCTCCTCTAGAAGGCGAAGTGCGGTGGAATTCTGACGTAATTGTTAAACAGCGCGAAGCTTTTCATTCTAATTTGTTGTATTTAGGACATCAGAGTGGCATTAAACCGGAATTGAATGCGTGGGAGAATTTGCGTTTTTATCAACAAATTACCTCTTGTCGCCAAGGTGATGAAATACTGTGGGATGTGTTGCAAACAGTGGGACTACTGGGGCGTGAAGACATTCCTGCGGCACAGCTTTCAGCCGGGCAGCAAAAACGCATTGCATTGGCGCGTCTGTGGTTATCAAAAGCACCGTTATGGATTTTAGATGAGCCATTTAATGCGATCGATAAAAAAGGCGTAATGGTGTTGACCGCACTTTTTGAACAACACGCGCAAAATGGCGGTATCGTGATCTTAACCAGTCATCAGGAAGTGCCGAGTGCGCATTTGAAAAAAATTAATTTAGAACAGTTTAAGTGTACAGAGTAACGGCATGATCTTTTGGCATATTATTAAACGCGAATTACAAATTGCCATGCGCAAACAGGCGGAGATTCTTAACCCGTTGTGGTTTTTCCTGATTGTAATTACGTTGTTCCCTTTGGTGATCGGACCGGATCCGGCATTATTGTCACGTATTGCACCAGGCGTGGCATGGGTGGCGGCGTTGTTATCCGCTTTGTTGTCCTTTGAACGCCTCTTTCGTGACGATTATATCGACGGTTCTTTAGAGCAGTTAATGCTCACCTCGCAACCTTTGGTTTTAACTGCACTTGCTAAAGTTTTGGCGCATTGGTTATTGACAGGGTTGCCGCTGATTTTGTTGTCACCTATCGCCGCATTATTGTTGTCATTGGAAATACCAATTTGGTGGGCATTGGTGCTGACATTATTATTAGGCACACCGGTATTGAGTTGTCTTGGCGCTATTGGTGTCGCGTTAACGGTGGGTTTGCGTAAAGGCGGTGTATTGCTCAGTTTGTTGGTCGTGCCGTTATTTATTCCTGTGCTTATTTTTTCTGCTTCCGTGTTGGATGCTGCAGGATTAAACCTGCCTTATAACGGACAATTAGCTATTTTAGGTGCCATTTTAGCCGGCGTGATGACATTATCGCCATTCGCTATCGCTACGGCATTACGCATCAGTTTGGATCAATAGGGGATTATTTATGTGGAAATGGTTACATCCTTATGCAAAACCGGAAACACAATATCATTTATGTGGCAAATTTAGCCCTTTCTTCGCAATTTTAACCGCACTTTTATTAACGGTTGGCATTGTTTGGGGGATTGCATTTGCGCCGGCGGATTATCAACAAGGCAATAGCTTCCGTATTATGTACGTGCATGTACCGATGGCTATTTGGTCTATGGGCGTTTATGGCTCTATGGCGGTGGCGGCATTAGTGGCATTAGTATGGCAGATTAAACAAGCGCAGTTAGCCATGATTGCGATGGCACCGATTGGCGCATTATTTACCCTTTTAGCCTTGATTACTGGTGCGATCTGGGGAAAACCCATGTGGGGAACTTGGTGGGTCTGGGACGCGCGCTTAACTGCCGAATTGATTTTATTTTTCTTATACTTAGGCGTATTGGCGATTTATTCTGCTTTTCAAGATCGTAATGTGGGGGCAAAAGCCGCGAGTGTGTTATGTGTCGTGGGTGTCGTGAATTTGCCAATTATCCATTTCTCGGTGGAATGGTGGAATACCCTACATCAAGGCGCGAGTATTACAAAATTGGAACGTCCATCTATTGCAACTCCGATGTTAATTCCGCTGATTTTATGTATCTTTGGTTTTCTGACGTTATTCATTTGGTTGACATTGGTGCGTTATCGTAACGAATTATTGAAAGAAGATGCTAAACGCCCATGGGTAAAAGCATTAGCTGAAAAATTCTAGTTTGAACTGGGGGAACTATGTTTTTTGAATCTTGGAGTGAATTACTTGATATGGGAGGCTATGGTTTTTATGTGTGGCTTTCTTATGGTCTGAGCTTATTGGCGATTGTCATGCTTATTGTGCAAAGCCTTTCAGGTAAAAGTGCGGTGCTAAAATCTATCAAACGTGAACAACAACGTGAAGCCCGTTTACAACAAATGAAACAAAAAGGAGATACGCTATGAATCCGAGACGTAAATCTCGTTTATCTGTTGTCTTATTCGTGCTGTTAGGTGTTGCTGTGGCTTCTGCTTTAGTATTATACGCATTACGCCAAAATATTGACCTATTCTATACACCGTCAGAAGTGATTTACGGTAAAAACGATGATGCCGATTTAAAACCGGAAGTGGGGCAGCGTATTCGTGTCGGCGGCATGGTGGTGGCCGGTACGGTAGAACGTGATCCGAAAAGTTTAAAAGTGCGGTTTGATTTAAATGATATTGGCCCATCTATCAGTGTTGAATACGAAGGAATTCTTCCCGATTTATTCCGTGAAGGACAGGGTATTGTGGCGCAAGGTATCTTAAAAGAGCCAACCTTATTGGTTGCCAGCGAAGTATTAGCGAAACATGATGAAAACTATGTGCCGCCGGATTTGGAAAAACAAATGCAAAAAGTCCATAAACCTATGGGGATTTCTGATCTGAAAGGCGAGAGTGAACGTGATCGTCAAGCGAAAGGACAAGAAGGTCGGTAATGATTGCAGAATTAGGAAATTATGCGCTTGCGTTGAGTTTAGCCATCGCGGTGTTGTTAGCGATTTTTCCACTGTGGGGCGCTGAAAAAGGCAATGTGCAGTTCATGGCATTGGCTCGTCCGATGACATACGGTTTATTTCTCATCTTAAGCGTGTCTTTTGGCGCGCTATTTTATGTATTCGCCATCAATGATTTCAGCGTGCAATATGTTGTTAATAACTCAAATACGACATTGCCGATTTATTACCGTTTATCCGCGGTCTGGGGATCGCATGAAGGTTCCTTGCTGTTGTGGATTTGGTTGTTATCTTTGTGGAGTGCAGCGGTTGCCTTGTTTAGTAAACGTTTACCACAAGAGGCAGTTGCCCGTGTATTGGGTATCATGGGGATTATCAGTATTGGCTTCCTGCTTTTTGTGTTGTTTACCTCCAATCCGTTTACTCGTACATTTCCTGACTTTCCGGTGGACGGCAAAGAGTTAAATCCATTATTACAAGATATCGGTTTAATTTTCCACCCACCATTATTATACATGGGCTATGTTGGGTTTTCCGTGGCATTTGCTTTCTCCATTGCCTCTTTAATGACCGGTAAATTAGATACGGCATGGGCACGGTGGTCTCGTCCTTGGACGATGGCAGCTTGGGTGTTCTTAACACTTGGTATCGTGCTTGGTTCTTGGTGGGCGTATTACGAATTAGGCTGGGGCGGCTGGTGGTTCTGGGATCCGGTAGAAAATGCCTCTTTCATGCCGTGGTTAGCGGGGACAGCACTCTTGCATTCTTTGGCGGTTACGGAAAAACGCGGATCCTTTAAAGCATGGACGGTATTGCTGGCGATTTTAGCCTTCTCCTTATGTTTGCTTGGTACGTTCTTGGTGCGTTCCGGCATTTTAGTCTCTGTTCACGCCTTTGCCTCTGATCCGACGCGTGGGTTATATGTGTTGGCCTATTTAATCGTGGTGATTGGTGGCTCACTGACCTTATATGCTTACAAGGGAAGTCAAATTCGGTCACGTGACAATGCAGAGCGTTATTCCCGTGAAAGCTTGTTGTTGTTAAATAATATTTTATTAATGACTGCACTTTGTGTCGTGTTGTTGGGCACTTTGTTGCCACTTGTACACAAACAATTAGGCTTAGGGTCAATTTCTATTGGTGCGCCGTTCTTTGATCAAATGTTCCTGATTATTATGACGCCGTTTGCCTTGTTACTGGGCATTGGGCCTTTGGTGAAATGGCGCCGCGACCAATTCTCCGCCATTCGCACGCCGGTGATTGCCAGTGTGATTATCATGCTTATTGCCGGGTTTGCCTTGCCGTATTTATTACAAGACAAACTTACGGTCAGCGCCGTGCTCGGCACCATGATGACAGTCATTATCGTGCTGTTAAGTCTCTATGAAATGCATCAACGGGCAACGTATCGTGACACTTTTTGGCGTGGGATTACCAAGTTATCTCGCTCTCACTGGGGCATGATTTTGGCACACTTAGGTGTTGCCATGACGGTCTGGGGGATTGCATTTAGCCAAAATTACAGCATTGAACGTGATGTTCGTATGAATGTCGGTGATACGGTACAAATCGCCGGTTACGATTTCACTTTTAAAGGGATCCGCGATGCCAATGGCCCAAACTATGTGGGCGGAAAAGCACAAATTGATATTAGCCGTGATGGAAAATACGAAACCACACTTTATGCGGAAAAACGGCTTTATACGGTCAGTAAAATGCCGATGACCGAAGCGGCGATCGATTGGGGCTTTAGTCGCGATTTATATGCTGCGTTAGGTGAAAAATTAGACAATAATGCTTGGGCGCTACGTTTATATTACAAACCGTTTATTCGCTGGATTTGGCTCGGCGGATTGTTTATGGCGCTGGGTGGCGTATTGTGTATGTTCGATCGTCGCTATCGGTTTAGTCAGATTTTAGCCAAAGACAATGTGCAATAAATCTGAATTAAAATAGTAGAGTATTGTTAATGAATAAGAAATTATATTTACCTTTAATTATTTTTCTTGCTTTGGTGGCGGCGTTTTTGGTGCAACTGCAACGCAATGCACAAGGGGATGATCCGAAAGCTTTAGAGTCAGCGTTAGTCGGGAAACCGGTGCCGGCAAAAACCTTGCAGGATTTATTGGCCACAGATAAAAGCTATGACGAATCGCTGTTCAAACAAGGCAAACCGCTTTTGTTAAATGTGTGGGCAACGTGGTGTCCGACCTGTTATGCCGAGCATCAGTACTTGAATCAGCTCGCAAAACAGGGGGTGCCGATTATTGGTCTCGATTATAAAGACAGCAGTGCGAAAGCAGTAAAATGGCTCAATGATTTAGGCAATCCGTATCAAGTGGTATTGAAAGATGAAAAAGGATCTTTTGCCTTAGATCTCGGCGTGTACGGTGCACCGGAAACCTTCATTGTGGATGGCAATGGCGTGATTCATTATCGCTATGCCGGTGATGTGAATGAAAAAGTTTGGCAGGAAACGTTACTGCCGATTTATCAAAAATTAGGCGGAGGGAAGGAGTGATGAGAAAAACACTTTTATTTTCTACCGCACTTTTCTTTAGTGTGACGGCATTTGGTGCCATTGATGCACTGAATTTCAGTTCGTCACAGCAAGAAGATGACTATCATTCTTTAACCCAAGAATTGCGTTGTCCACAATGTCAAAATAATAACATTGCCGATTCTAATGCGACTATTGCAGTCGATATGCGTGGTAAAGTTTTTGAGTTGTTACAAGAAGGCAAATCTAGAGAAGAGGTGGTGAAGTACATGGTGGATCGCTACGGTAATTTTGTGACTTATGATCCACCACTTACGCCGGCAACCGTGGTTCTTTGGGGAGCACCGATTGTCCTAATTTTGTTTGGCGTATTGTTTGTTTTTCGTCGTAAACAGTCACAAACGCTTTCCGTGGCAACAAAATGCGAGACTGCCTCGACAACCGCTTTAAGTGAAGAGGAGCAACAGCGTTTAAATGAGCTATTAAACAAGGAGAATAACAAATGACGTTATGGTTAAGCATTCTTGCACTAACGCTGATCGCTGCCTTGGTTTGTTTCTTTCCACTCTTGAAAAAAAGCATACAAAAACCATCAGTACAACGCGATACGTTAAATAAAGCCTTTTATTTTGAACGTTTAAAAGAAATTGAACGTGATGAAAAACAAGGGCTGTTGGAAAATACCGAACAGCTTAAAGTGGAATTGCAACAAGCTTTATTAGAAGATATTCCACAACACGCCTCTAATAAACTAGAGGAGGGCAAAAATTACGGTAAATTGTGGTTTATTTCCGGTGTCTTAGCCTTGGGTATTATTGCGGTTTCCGCCTATTTCTCAGTGGGGGCTTGGCAAACAGAGATTATGTTAGAGAAATCTGTTGAAAAGTTACCGCACTTTTTTGAACGAATGAAAACGGAAGAAACGAACCCATTAAGTGAAAGTGAAATGCAACAGTTTGCCACAGCATTACGTTTGGATTTACAAAAAGATCCGACGAATGCAAAAAACTGGTGGCTACTTGGACAAATTGGTTTGAATTTGGATAAACCGCAAATGTCCTTAGAGAGTTTTGCGCGTGCCAATAAATTAGATCCGAAAAATAATTTATATAAGCTGGCTTATGCACGTATTTTAATGTTCTCTGAAGATCCGACAGATAAATTAAAAGGAAACAATTTACTGCGTGAAGTGATTCGTGAAGATCATACGAACATTGATGCGTTAAGTTTATTGGCGTTCAGTTATTTTGAAACGGAAGATTACAAAATGGCGATTGTGACTTGGGCGATGATGTTAAAACTGTTGCCGAAAGACGATCAACGTGTTTCCATTATTGAGCGCAGCATTCGTTCTGCGCGTGATGCGCTAGATGCACAAGAGCAGGAAAAACATCAACAAATGATACCGGCACAAGCGCCGACAGAAACACCGAAAGATTGAAATAATATGATGAAAAACGTGATTTTAATTGTAGGGACAAGTGTTCTTTTAGCAGCCTGTTCTTCTTCCCTTTCTCAAGGGAATGCGCCTTTGGATACGCAAGCGGTTGCCGCTTACCAAGCAAAGGTTTACAGCGGCAATACCGTTCCAGCGCAATATAAAGTGAAGGCGGAAAAACCGGCAGAGAATGTTTTAAATGCCAGTGATAATGCGTCAAAACAGGTGATTTATCGCGAGCGTCCCCCATCGATTATGGTGATGCCGTCAGTGGGGTATTATCACAGCTGGTAGCTTCAACATAAAACGCAGTTATTTTTCACTGCACTTGCTTTAAAGAAGAGCGAAGTTTCTTGGAGAAACTTCGCTTTTTTTAGACATCGATACCTCTCTAATTGGCCTCTTTAAAGAGGCACTCATCGCATTTCAACCCATCACTCTTAAGTGGTAAAAGACACAAAATAATCAGTTGAATTGAAAAAATTGATCAAGAACAAGAAAACGCAAAATATCCATAGAAAAAATATGTGCATTTGGTTATGTTAGCGACGATTTAAAGTCTTTATGTCTTCTATCATATTGTTATTAATGATAAAAATTCTCATTACTAACAATTGATAATAGATATTTTACCACCTTCTATTAGCACTAATAGAAGTTATATTTATAACCTTATTGGAGTGATTATCGTGAACGCATTGAGAAAAAGCTTACTCGTAGCAGCTTCTTTCGCAGCTTTCGGCGTATGTAATTCGGCGATGGCGGAATTGGTGTATAAACCGGTTGAGCAGCCGGTTGAAGCGCCTAACCCAAATCTAAAAATCGAAGCAGTGAATGAAAAATTTGCTGAGAAATATCCTAGCCAATTCAATTCGTGGAAAGCGACTGAAAAAGGTGACAAAATTATCTACGCCGACGAACAAGATCCTCGTTTAATCGTGTTATGGGGCGGCTATTCTTTTGCAAAAGAATATAACGCACCTCGTGGTCACGTTTATGCAGTAGAAGATGTACGTAATATTTTACGTACTGGTGCGCCCAAAAATGCAAATGATGGCCCACAACCAATGGCATGTTGGACGTGTAAAGGTCCAGACGTTCCTCGTTTAATTGCAGAATGGGGTGAAGATGGTTACTTTGGTGCCAAATGGGCTAAAGGTGGACCAGAAATTGTCAACTCGATCGGTTGTGCTGACTGTCACGATACGACCTCTAAAGACTTTGCTGAAGGCAAACCTGCATTACGTATTGCTCGTCCACACGTTCTTCGTGCATTAGATCACTTAAATAATGCACTTCAAGCAAAAGCAAAAGCTGAAGGTAAAGAACAAGCTAACTTAAGCTTTAACACAGCTGCTCGCACTGAAAAACGTGCTGAAATCTGTGCAAACTGTCACGTTGAATACTACTTCGCAGGCGACTTAAAACAAGTAACCTTCCCGTGGAACAACGGTCAAACTGTTGATGACATCGAAAAATACTACGATGATATCGGCTTCAGTGACTGGACTCACTCGCTTTCTAAAGCACCAATGTTAAAAGCGCAACACCCTGACTTTGAAATTTGGTCTTTAGGTATGCACGGTAAAAACGGCGTAACTTGTATCGACTGTCACATGCCTAAAGTACAAGGTAAAGATGGTAAAGTTTACACCGACCACCAAATCCAAAACCCATTCGATGCATTTGATACCACATGTGCAAACTGTCACGATCAAAGCAAAGAAAAACTTAAAGACATCGTTGCTTCACGTAAAAAAGAAGTGAAAGATGTAATGGGTCGTTTAGAAGATCAACTTGTTCGTGCTCACTTTGAAGCGAAAGCGGCATGGGATGCTGGTGCAACTAAAGAAGAAATGGAACCTGCTTTAATGGATATCCGTCACGCTCAATGGCGTTGGGACTACGCAGCAGCAAGTCACGGTGGTCACATGCACGCACCTGATGTAATGCTTCGCGTATTAGGTTCTGGTATCGACAAAGCAGCAGATGCACGTGCTAAACTTGCAGCAATCTTAACTAAACATGGCGTGAAAACTCCGGTTGAAGTACCAGATATTTCTACAGCTGATAAAGCATGGAAAGTAATGGGTATTGACATCGAGAAAGAACGTAAAGCGAAAAAAGAATTCTTAGAAACTGTTGTACCTCAATGGGTCAAAGAAGCTAAAGCCAATGGCAAATTAGCTGAAGATTCCGCAACAAAACAATAGAAAAACGTACCGCACTTTTGTGCACTTTATAAAAGTGCGGTCATTTTCAAAAACAAATTTGAGGTAATCAGAATGAATTTAACGTCTCTACTCCGCAAACCGGCAAAAGCCCTTGCATTGCTTGCAGTATTGGTCGCCGCACCGATGCTCGCACAAGCAGAAGGTCAGCCGTCTGCTGCGGACAAGTTTACTTACGAACCGCAATTGGATAATCAACGCGATCCAAACCAATACTGTGCCAAATGCCATAAATTCGACAAAGTCGATAAAAACCAAACCTTGGATCAATCCGGTGGTGAATTACACTTCGGTAAGTTTCATGGTGCGCACTTAAATCAGAAAAACCCGAATAACGGTAAACCAATTAATTGTGTGAACTGCCATGGCAATATTTCTGAAGATCACCGTCGTGGTGCAAAAGACGTGATGCGTTTTGACGGCGATATTTTCGGTGAGAAAAAACCGATGTATAGCGCACAAGAACAAAACCAAGTCTGTTTCTCTTGTCACCAACCGGATAAACTTCGTGAAAAACTTTGGGCGCATGATGTTCATGCAATGAAATTGCCTTGTGCAAGCTGCCACACATTACACCCGAAAGATGATGCGATGAAAGGTATTCAACCGAAAAATCGTGTGAAACTTTGTGTAGATTGCCACGGCGAACAACAAAAACGCAAAGCGGCAAAAGACGCACAATCACAAACGCAATCAACCGAACAAAAGGATAAACAATGACAACTTGCTCACGCCGAAACTTTGTTTCCGGCATGGGGGCGTTGATCCTTATGACGGGAACATCAGTGACCTCTTTAGCGAAAGAGGAAAAGGCGGATAAACCGAAACGCTACGCGATGGTGCACGATGAAACCGCGTGCATTGGCTGTACTGCGTGTATGGATGCTTGTCGTGAAACTAACCACGTGCCTGAAGGCGTTTCACGTTTGGAAATCCTACGTAGCGAACCTTATGGGGAATTCCCGAATCAAGAGTACGAGTTTTTCCGTCAATCTTGCCAACATTGTACGAATGCACCTTGTGTGGCGGTTTGCCCAACCGGGGCATCATTCATCGATCATGAAACCGGTATCGTGGATGTGAATAAAGATCTTTGCGTCGGTTGCCAATATTGCATTGCCGTCTGTCCATATCGCGTACGTTTCATTCATCCGGTACACCGTACTGCGGATAAATGTAACTTCTGTCGTGATACAAACTTAGCAGCTGGTAAACAACCGGCTTGTGTAGAAGCTTGTCCAACCAAAGCATTAACCTTTGGTGATATGAATGATCCGACAAGCGCAGTGGCACGCAAGGTAAAACAAAGTCCTGTTTACCGCACGAAAGTGGAATTAGGTACACAACCGAATCTTTACCATATTCCATTCCAACACGGAGAACCAAGAAGATGACATTAGATTATCCTGTTCCGTTTCACACACCTAATTTGGTGTGGGATTCAACAATCGCTATCTACTTGTTCTTACTTGGTATTTCTTCCGGTGCGGTACAATTAGCGATTGCGTATAAACGTAGTAACAAACTTGAAAATCCAAACAAAAACTGGATTATTCGTGCCGCTGCCGTATTGGGGAGTGTGCCGACATTAATCGGTTTAACCTTGTTGATTTTCCACTTGGCGCGTCCTTGGACATTCTGGAAATTGATGTTTAACTATCAATTTAATTCCGTGATGTCTATGGGGGTTATGTTATTCCAAGTGTATATGCTGTTCTTGGTTTGTTGGTGTGTCGTTATCTTCAAAGAAGATATTATGGCATTGATCCAACGTTTTATGCCAAAACTTAGCTTTGTCGGTAAAATTATCAATGTATTAGAACGCGTAATCTCCCCTGTTGAAGTTATTCTCTTCATCTTAGCCGCGGTGCTAGGGGCTTATACCGGTTTCTTACTTTCTGCGTTGATTAGCTATCCGATGTTGAATAACCCGGTATTACCGGCGCTCTTCTTAGCCTCCGGAACCTCTTCCGGTATCGCTGCGACCTTCTTATTTATCCTCATTGCAGGTAAATTAAAAGGTGATAGCCATGAATCACACTTCATTCATAAATTTGAAGTGCCGATTATGGTAACCGAGCTCGGGCTATTAATCTGTTTCTTCGTGGGACTCTACTTCGGTGGCGGACAAAAAGTGGTGGCGTTACATAATGCGTTATCCGGTTTCTGGGGCGCAGTCTTCTGGATTGGGGTATTCTTTATCGGTATCTTAATTCCGTTGATTGCTAATATGTTTGTTAGCGATCGTTTGAAATTCAACAAGAATTTTATCATCCTTGTGTCGATTTTCGACTTGATTGGGGTGTTATGCTTGCGTTACTTTATTCTGTACGCAGGACAGCTTACAACCGCATGATAAGGTTTTTGTTTGTATCAAAAGGCGTAGTAAAATACGCCTTTTTGTTTGGCGTTATTTTCTTTGGCAAATAAAAAAGAAAGACGGCTCAAAGAAGGAAATCTGATTTGTTTTTTCTACGAGTAAAGTGCGGTTAAAATTTTAAACGTTTTTATCTCACTTTCCGCTCTTTATAGCAAAGAGGGGGGCGGAGATTTGGCAGAAGTGATTTCAATCTTATAGGTTGTTCAATATCGTCAATATCTCCTCCTAACTTCTTCTTTCTTAAAGAGACGGTATAAAATGCAGGCGAAACCTGAAGTGATCATCCACAAAACCAACATGACAATCTAAAACACGAGATTATTTTATGATCCCCGAACTTGGCTTTATCTCTCTTCTTCTCGCTACGATGAGCGCGTTGCTGCTCGCCGTTGTTCCACAACTTGGGCTTTGGCTGCGTAAGCCCGCATTGACCCAATTAGCTTGGGGATTAAGCTATTGCTTTGGCTTATTTACGTTAGCCGCGATTTCCATCTTGGCGTATTCCTTTGCGGTGGATGATTTTACCTTGGAATATGTTGCCGCCCATTCGAATTCTCAATTGCCGACTTTCTTCAAAATTGCGGCAACGTGGGGCGGGCATGAAGGATCCATGTTGTTCTGGCTGTTTTCGCTTTCCGTTTGGGTTGTGCTGTTTGCATTATTTAATCGAAAAAATGACCGCACTTTTGTGGCACAAAGCTTGGTGATTTTAGGCTTAATTTGTTTTAGCTTTGCGGTTTTTATCGTTTTCTTTTCTAATCCGTATGGACGCGTATTCCCCGCACCGTTGGAAGGACGAGATCTGAATCCGATGTTGCAGGATGTGGGGCTGATTTTTCATCCGCCGTTGTTGTATCTCGGCTATGTTGGCTTTGCAGTGAATTTTGCCCTGAGTGTTAGCGCCTTGTTACATCAACATTTAGAAAGCCAAATTGCCCGCGTGATGCGAGTTTGGGTATTGGTCTCTTGGTTGTTTTTAACGTTAGGTATTGTGCTAGGAGCATGGTGGGCATATTACGAGCTCGGCTGGGGCGGCTGGTGGTTCTGGGACCCGGTAGAAAACGCGTCATTAATGCCGTGGTTATTAGGTTTGGCGCTGTTACATAGTTTAATTGTCAGTGAAAAGCGGGGCATCTTTAATTATTGGACAACGCTTTTTTCGCTGTTAGCGTTCGCTTTCAGTGTACTCGGCACCTTTATCGTGCGCTCAGGTGCATTGACATCTGTACATGCTTTCGCAGTCGATAGCCAGCGAGGCACTGCATTGCTTGTGATTTTCTTCCTGTTGACTGTTGGGGCGCTCGGTTTGTTTGCTTTCAAAGCGAATATGCAGCAGCAATCTGTGAAATTAAAGTTACTTTCTAAAGAAAGTGCGGTGCTTTTTTTGAATGTTTTATTGAGCATCGCTACCGTCAGCACGTTTCTCGGCACTTTCTATCCAATGTTATTCCAAGCCATGAATTGGGGCTCTATTTCTGTTGGTGCGCCTTACTTCAACAGTATTTTCCTTCCGCTGATTGCGTTAGTGTTAATTGCCATGGTGATTTCGCTCGGCTTGCATTGGGCAAAGGCGGATAAACGCATTTTATTAAAACGTACGGCGTTATTGTTGCCCTCTTTGTTGCTTGCCTATTTAGCCATTCGCCACGTTATGCAAAATGACAGTGCATTACAGTTCAAATGGACAGCCTATTTCCTACTCACCTTAGCGATTTGGTTGTTATTGGCGACGTTGTGGCAAAATTGGCGAAAGTTAGGCCTTTCTCACTATGCGATGATTTTTGCGCATAGCGGTGTGGCCATTGCCACAATGGGCGCCGTCATGAGCAGTTATTTCGGTAGTGAAATTGGTGTACGTTTATCGCCGCAACAAAGCCAACAACTCGGTGCATTTAATTTTCACTATGAACGATTTTCCAATGAAATCGGCCCGAATTTTACGGCTGAAGTGGCAACGTTTAGCGTGGCAGAAAACGGTAAGCCGTATGCCGAATTACAGCCGGAACGCCGTTATTATGATGTGCGTACCATGACCATGAGTGAAGTAGGGTTGTCCGGTGGTTTTTGGGGCGATTTGTATATTGTTATGGGGGATCCGCTCGATAAGGGTGAGTTTACGTTCCGACTTCATTACAAACCATTGATTCGTTGGTTGTGGTTCGGTGGTGTATTGATGGCATTTGGTGCATTGTGTTCTGTATTGACCACGAAGCGAAGAGGAAAGCGTGATGAATAGAAAAGTGATTTTCTTCCTGCCATTAGCATTGTTACTTGGCGTATGCGTTTTATTGTTGGCGGGATTGAATCAAGACCCGAAAAAAATCGCCTCTGCGTTAATTGATAAGCCTGTGCCAGAGTTTTATCAGGCAAATTTATTGGATAATCGTCAAACGCTTAGCCCAAAAGATTTTCCGAAACGCCCATTTTTGATCAATATTTGGGGAAGCTGGTGTGGTTATTGTCAGCAAGAGCACCCATTATTGCTTGAGTTAGCAAAAGAGATTCCTATCGTGGGTGTGGACTATCGCGACAAACCGCAAAATGGTATAGCGATGTTGCAACATATGGGCAATCCTTACACCTTAGTCATTGATGACAGCCGTGGCGAATTGGCGTTAAAACTCGGTGTGGATGGTGCGCCGGAAACCTATTTAGTGGATGCCAACGGCATTATCCGTTACCGTCATTCCGGCTTATTAGATCGGGAAACTTGGCAAAAAACTTTCGTGCCTCAACTTAACCAGCTATTACAACCATGAAACGATTTTTCGCGTTAATTTTTTTATTTATCAGTGTCAATGCCATTGCTGAAATGGTGGATACCTTTGAATTTCAGAATCAGGCAGATCGCACCCGTGCCGTGGAATTGGCGAAGTCGTTGCGTTGTCCGCAATGTCAAAACCAAAACTTAGTCGAATCGAATTCACCCATTGCCTATGATTTGCGCATTGAGGTGTATAACATGGTGAATGAAGGCAAAACGAACCAGCAAATTATTGATGCCATGACCTCGCGTTTCGGTAACTTCGTCAATTATAAGCCGCCGTTCCAATGGAACACGGCGTTGCTTTGGCTATTACCGGCAGGTTTGTTGTTGGTGGCGTTTGGGTTGATTTGGGTTTCCAGTCGCAGTTCATCACCGCTTGAACCGGAAAAACAGGTGGAAAATCGACTGCACTTTCAAACCTTACAAGAGAAAAGTGTGGTCAAATTTGAACTTAAATCGGCATTGATCGTTTTTGCTTTATTGCTTGCCATTCCTTTTACGTATTATTTTTCTTTGGAACGCTTTTCTCGCGTACAGCAAGGTGAGCAGGAACAAATCGCACAACATAATCAGCAACTTGAAACGACGGAAGAAAATAAAACCGAGGCGATTATCGGTAAAATTCAGGATAAATTACGCCAAGATCCGAATAGTGCAGAAAACTGGGTGAAGTTGGGTGATGCGTATATGCAGAATAATGATTTCGACAGCGCTCTGGTTTGTTATGGCAATGCTGAAAAAATTGATGGTCGTAAGCCGACTACGCGAGGGCTGATGGCGACAGCATTATATCTTCAAGCGAATCAACAGATTACACCACAAGTTCAACAATTCTTGGATGAGGCGTTAGCACAAGATCCAAAAGAAGTTTCTGCCTTATCGTTGTTGGCAGCAGAGGCGTTTAAAACGCGCGATTATTCCACCTCACTTGATTATTGGCAGCAAATTTTGGATTCCGGCAATTCTGCAGTGGATCGTCGCGCCACCATTCAGAAAATGAAAATGGTTGATTTCATGCAGAAGGGAGAGTTGCAGTGAGCCAGCATGCCATTGAAACGCTCGTTATTGGTGCCGGAGCGGCAGGCTTGTTTTGTGCAGTACAACTGGCAAAGTGCGGTGGCAAAGTCAGAATTTTAGATAACGGCAAGAAAGCAGGTCGAAAAATTTTAATGTCCGGCGGTGGTTTTTGTAATTTCACCAATATGGAGCTTTCTTCGGGTCGTTATCTCAGTCAAAATCCCCATTTTGTAAAATCCGCCTTAAAACGCTTTACCCAATGGGATTTTATCGGTTTAGTGGCGGAGTATGGCATTCCTTATCACGAAAAAGAGCTCGGCCAGCTGTTTTGTGATAACGGGGCAGAAGATATCGTCAATATGCTACTGGCGGAATGTCAAAAATACGGCGTGGAGATTGCCTTACGGCAAAGCATTTCTGCTGTGGCAAAAACGGAAAACGGATTTTCTGTCGTGGCAAACGGAGAAACCTTGCATTGCACGCATTTAGTTGTTGCCACCGGCGGTTTGTCTATGCCGGGCTTGGGTGCAACGCCTTTGGGTTATCAAATCGCCGAGCAATTCGGCATTCGCGTGATTGCGCCTCGGGCGAGTTTAGTGCCTTTTACTTGGCGCGAATGCGATAAGTTTTATGCGACGTTATCCGGTATTTCCTTAGATGTCGCCGCGACCAATCAACACAAAACCTTTACCCACCAAATGCTGTTTACTCATCGCGGTTTATCCGGGCCTGCCATTCTGCAAATTTCCAACTATTGGCAACCGGGTGAAAGCATTCATCTTGATTTATTGCCTTATAACGATATTCGTCATCATTTAAACGAACTGCGCCAATCTTCACCGAAATTACAGTTAAAAACCGTATTAAGCCGTTTATTACCTAAAAAATTAGTGGAGTTATGGCTTGAAAAAGGTTTTATACAAGACGAAGCCATTGCCCAATTAAGCAAAGTGCGGTTAGAAAATTTGGTGAATTTAATCCACCACTGGCAGTTTGTGCCGAATGGCACGGAAGGCTATCGTACTGCAGAAGTGACCATGGGTGGCGTGGATACTCATGACATTTCCTCCAAAACCATGGAAAGCAACAAAGTGCAAGGCTTGTATTTTATCGGCGAGGTATTAGATGTGGCCGGCTGGCTTGGCGGTTACAATTTCCAGTGGGCATGGAGTTCTGCCTATGCCTGTGCGCAAGGAATTGCGGCAAAATCAAAAGAATGACGTTGTGCCCTCTAAAGTGCGGTCGCAAAAAATAATGTTTTGAATGTTGCCACTGCAACTAGAATGCCTCAATACGTTTGAATTTTTAATTGCGGATAAATTTTCATCTCAGTTTCTCCTTTTAAAAATAATCTAAGTTTGCATTGAGCTTCCTCCTGAAATTCATTAGTATAGTTCACATTCACTTCGGTGGATTTATGTTAAGTTTAACTTCCAATCTAATTTAAGGAGTCTTCTGGATGAAGCATCTTATCGCAACTGCAGTGCTTTCTTGCAGCGCAATGGCTTACGCCAATACCTCTCTACCTAATTATAATACCGATTCTCATCTGTATGAATTCACTCAAACTTACGACTTAATTGCGCCGAAAGGTTCGCAAGGACAGGCAAATTTGTGGGTGCCGTTGCCATTTAACGGCGAATATCAACAGGTTAAATCCCTTCACTTTGAAGGCAATTATTTGGATGCCTATGTGACAGAAAACAATAAATACGGCGCAAAAACCTTGTTTGTGACTTGGGATAAAGAGGCGCAAAAACGTGATTTGAAAGTCACTATGGTGATTGAAACTAAAGATCGTGAGCCGATGGTAAAAGGTGCGTTGGAACACTACACACCACCGAAAGACATTCAGTATTCCGTCGATGTACAAGAATATTTAAAACCAACACAACACATTAAAATTGACGGTATTGTGAAACAATTTGCGGATAAAATCGTAGGTTCTGAAACCAATCCGCTGAAAAAGGCAGAATTAATTCATCAATGGATTGTGGCTAACATGGAACGGGATAATTCCGTTTTAGGTTGCGGTGATGGCGATGTGGAAAAAATCTTAACCACTGGTGTCTTAAAAGGCAAATGTACTGACATTAACTCTGTTTTTGTTGCACTTGCTCGAGCCGCGGGAATTCCAGCCCGTGAAATTTTCGGCATTCGTTTAGGTGCGGCGGAGAAAATGGGGAAATATTCCAAAGGTGCATTCGGCAGCGCAGATGAACATGGCGTGGCGAATGTGAGTGGTGGTCAACACTGTCGTGCAGAATTTTATCTTGCCGGCTTCGGTTGGGTGCCGGTAGATTCTGCTGATGTGGCAAAAATGCGTTTAGCAGAGAAAAAAGCCGTGGAAGATAAAGACACTCAAGCGGTCGCGAAATATTTATTCGGTAACTGGGAAGCCAACTGGGTCGGCTTTAATCACGCACGCGACTTCGAGTTATATCCACAACCGGAATTGGCACCAATCAACAACTTTGGCTATCCGTATGCTGAAGTGGGTGGCGATCCGCTAGATTCCTTTGATCCGAAAACATTTAAATATGACTACGTCTCCAAAAAACTCCAATAAATCTTTTTGGGTTGCGATTGCCACCGCGTTGAGTGCTGCGGTGGCTTCCACCTTGTGCTGTATCGCACCGTTGATTTATTTGCTCTTTGGTGTGTCATCTACCTGGCTGATTGGTTTTGGTGAGTATGATTATTTACGCATCCCGATGCTTATTGTGTCATTGTGTGCTTTTGCTTACGGCTTTTGGTTGTTAATGTTTTCTAAAAAAATCATTTGCAGCAAATACATTTCCCGTAAAAAGCTCATTGTGTTGTATTGGATTGTGTTTATCATCATGCTGTTTTTCTTAACCTACCCAACGGTTTTACCGTGGATATTAGCGTTAACTGATTAGGAACGAAAAAATGAAAAAATTATGCACCGCACTTTTGCTCTCTTTATTTGCCCTGTCTTTTGCGTACGCAGAAGAAGCACCCGTACAAGCAGAAAAGAAAATTGTCTTGAAAGTGAAAGAAATGAATTGCCAGCTTTGTGCTTATTTGGTGAACAAAGAATTGCGTAATATTGACGGCGTGATTTCCACCAAAGCCTCTATTAAAGATGGCATGGTTACTGTGGTAGAAGATCCTAAAGTGACCGACGAACAGTTAATTAACGCGATTCATAAGTTAAATTACACGGCAGAAGTCGTTCAATAAAAATAAAGGGCTAGTTTAAATAGCCCTTTTTTATTCTGTTATTTCTGCAATCAGCGAGTTAATTCTCTGTGAATTATAACCGCTCTTTTTCTCCGCCGAAGTCGTGCAATAGATTTTCTGTGAGTTGACTCAAAATACCGGTCATTAATACAAAATCGGCATCAAAGCGTTGAGCATAGTCCTCTTTCAAAATATCGTCATTTTTCTCTCGAATTTGATCAGCAAATTTTAACCGCTTTAGGCTGCAATCTTCGTTTAATACAAATGACAGACGCTCTTCCCATTCCAGTGCCAGTTTGGTGACGAATTTAGAATGAACCAAGGAAAGAATATCTTCACTATCTAACGCTTGTTGTTTGCAACGAATGACACCGTTCGTTTGGCTATCGCGTAATTCCGCCTCTTCCAACGGTACGAGCCATTCCGGTGTATTTTCCTGGGCGATCCAGTTTTGCATGATAAGTGCCGGATCATTGGCGAAAGTAAGCGGCACCACCGGCAGAGATCCTAAGGATTTGCGTAACAGCGCCAGCACCTCTTCTGCACGTTTCGCAGAGGCTGCATCTACATAAATTAAATTATTTTCCGCATCAATACAAATGGCGGTTTGTTGATATTTACTGAATGCGCGCGGCAATAAGGTCGCAATCACATCGTCTTTTAAGGTTTGTTTTTCTACTTTTTTCAGTTTGCGATTTTCCGCCTGTTCAAGTTTTTCCACACGTGAGTCCAATTCGCGTTTCACCACATGAGAGGGTAAAATTTTCTCTTCTTTTTGGGCCAACAATAAAATCTGTTTTCCGACGGCAAAATATAAAAGTTCACTGCCTTTGAGCGGTTCAGACCAACCAAATTTGCTTTGTTCTGATTGATGGCAAGGGTGATATTGATTGTTTCCAAGGGCGGTGGAGAGGGTTTGTGCCGACCAATCAAGGGATTTAGTCAGACGGTAAATCATGGCGTTTTTGAACCAAAACATGGTAGATCCTTATGCTTAATCAGGTAAAATGTGCGCTATTGTAACTTACTTAAAGGTGAAATATGCAACATAAATTGGTGTGTTTTATCGGTGGCGGCAATATGGCACAAGCCATCGTGTTCGGCTTACTAAAACAAGCTTATCCTGCTGATAAAATTATTGTGTGCGATCCGAATGAAGAAAAACGTGCTTTATTTGCGCAAAAAGGGGTACGCACCTCAACGGATAATGTCGCTGCCGTCGCACAAGCAGAGGTTGTATTGTTGGCCGTCAAACCGCAAGTATTAGCCGAAGTATGTTCCCCTTTAAGTGCGGTGGATTTTTCCGATAAATTACTGATTTCGATTGCGGCAGGCATTTCCGTGGCAAGATTAATTGCGCTTTTGCCAACCGCTCACGCTGTTGTGCGTGTGATGCCAAATACGCCGGCCTTAGTGGGCGAGGGCATGGCAGGATTATTTGCGGCAAAAAATACCTCAGAAAACGACCGCACTTTTGCGCAGGATTTGTTGTCCGCCGTAGGCAAAACCCTTTGGGTGGCGTCGGAAGAACAGATGCATGCCGTCACAGCGGCTTCCGGCAGTAGTCCGGCGTATTTCTTCCAATTTTTAGAAGCCATGCAACAAGGCTTAATTGAAATGGGGTTATCCGCTGAAAACGCGCGAGAATTGGTGCAACAGGCAATGTTAGGCTCGGCTAAAATGGTGGTAGAAAATCCGCAGGTAGATTTATCGACATTGCGCCAAAATGTAACGTCCAAAGGTGGCACTACCGCAGCGGCGCTGAATGTGTTAGATCAACATCAATTTAATGGCATCGTACAACAAGCCATGCAAGCTTGTGTCGCACGTTCTAAAGAAATGGAAACCTTATTCTAATGCTTGTTCGTCCTTTTACTTGGCTCGCCTTGAGCTTTTTCGGTTATTACTGCGCCTATGGTGTATTCGTGCCGTTTTTCCCGGTTTGGTTGAAATCACAACAGTATGGCGAAGAACTGATCGGCATGGTGTTGGCAAGTGCTTATGTCTTTCGCTTTGTCGGCGGTTTGTTTTTTTCCGGTTTAATTAAACGCGCTTCACAGTTGATCAATTCTTTGCGTGTGTTGGCGCTTGCCGGCGCGTTGATTATGGCCGGGTTGAGTGTTGTTGCGGAGAATTTTTGGCTGCTGTTTTCTGCCATTGGGTTATTTGCTATGGTCAACGCGGCAGGTATGCCGATTACGGATTCCTTGGCAACCACTTGGCAGCGGCAAATTCAGTTGGATTACGGTAAGGCTCGGCTCATTGGCTCCCTTGCCTTTGTGGTTGGCGTAACCTTATTTGGCAATGTGATTAGCTTTTTCGGTGAGCAAAATATTGTCTGGATTTTGACCGCACTTTTATTAGCGTATTCGGTGATGCAGTGCGTAACACCCACAATTCCCCCGCAAGATGAACTCTCGGAACAGGCAACCACGAATGTAGGTTATTGGGATTTATTAAAAAACAACACAACCTTGCGAATTTTGTTGGCTTCCTCTTTAATTCAGGGCTCACATGCCGCCTATTATGTTTATAGTGTGTTGTATTGGACAAGTCTTGGGATTTCGGTTTCGCAAACCAGCTTGCTATGGGGCTTAGGTGTGATTGCTGAAATTTTGCTGTTTTTCTTTTCTCGCCGTTTACTGCAAAACTGGAAGGTCAGCACCCTTTTTCATTTGGCGACCTTGGCGTGTATTGTACGTTGGATGGGACTTGCCGCCACAAGTGAGATTTGGCTCATCGGGCTTTTGCAATTACTTCACAGCTTAACATACGCGGTGGCGCATTACGGCATGGTGCGTTATATCACCACGCAACCGCAGTCGCACATTTCTAAATTACAAGCGTTGTATAACGGTATTTCAAACAGCGCCATGGTGGCGATTTTGACTGCATTGAGCGGTGTGATTTACCCATATTCCCCCTCAATGACCTTTGTCTTAATGGCCATCATTGCAGCGCTGGCTTTTGTCGTGACGCCACGTAAAGTGGAAGCCTTTTTACTGCATCGGGGCTAAACATGAATGATCTTACTTTGCTCGATTTATTTTTGAATGAATTATGGATAGGCAAAGGCTTGTCGCCCAATACCGTGCAATCTTATCGCTTGGATCTCACTGCACTTTGTGATTGGCTTGGTGAGCGCAAACTGTCACTGCTCGGTTTAGATTCGGTCGATCTTCAGACCTTTCTTGGTGAGCGGGTAGAACAGGGCTATAAAGCCACCAGCACGGCGCGATTATTGAGTGCTATTCGAAAACTTTTCCAATATTTGTATCAAGAAAAATACCGCACCGATGATCCCAGTGCAGTGCTGAGTTCGCCTAAATTACCCAGCCGTTTACCGAAGTATTTAACCGAACAACAAGTCACGGATTTGTTGAATGTGCAACGTTTGGAGCAGCCGATTGAACTACGCGATAAGGCAATGTTGGAGTTGTTGTATGCCACGGGATTGCGGGTGACGGAATTAGTTTCATTACATACCGATAGCATCAATTTAAATCAAGGCGTCGTGCGGGTCATCGGTAAAGGGAATAAAGAGCGTATTGTGCCGATGGGAGAGGAGGCAACCCATTGGGTGAAACAATTTATGCTGTTTGCCCGCCCGATTTTATTGGATGGACAAAGTTCTGATGTGTTATTTCCAAGTCGTCGCGGCACGCAAATGACACGTCAAACGTTTTGGCACCGGATCAAGCATTATGCGGTGTTGGCGGAAATTGATACTAATATGTTGTCACCTCACGTTTTGCGCCATGCCTTTGCCACGCATTTGGTGAATCACGGAGCGGATTTGCGTGTGGTGCAAATGTTGTTAGGACATAGCGATTTATCCACGACACAGATTTATACACATGTAGCAAAAGAGCGCTTAAAACGGTTACACGAACGCTATCATCCTCGTGGTTAATTTGGCATAGATAAATCGAGTGTTTTTTAATCGATTATGCGCTTTTATCGTGCATTTCCTCGACGGAAAGCCTTTGTCTCGTTATAATTCATTGTCTTATTTTCTATTAATAACGTGTTCGGTGTGAGCATTCGCCGAGTGCATCAATTTGAGGTAACATCATAATGTCATTAAATATTGAAACGACTCAAGGTTTAGAGCGTCGTGTAACCATCACCGTTCCGGCTGAAACTGTTGTTCAGGCTATCCGCGAAGAATTAAAACGCGTTGCTAAAAATGCGCGTATTGACGGCTTCCGTAAAGGTAAAGTCCCGCCACACATTATTGAAAAACGTTTCGGCGCTTCTGTTCGTCAAGATATTTTAGGCGATTTATTACAAAACCATTTCTTCCAAGCGGTTATCGAAAATAAAATCAATCTCGCAGGCCGCCCAAGTTTCACCGTTGAACAATTTGAAGACGGTAAAGACTTAAAATTCAGCGCTACTTTTGAAGTGTATCCTGAAGTTGAATTAAAAGGTTTGGAAAATATCAAAGTAGAAAAACCGGTTGTTGAAATCTCTGAAGCCGATATTGACAAGATGGTTGAAGTGCTACGCAAACAACAAGCTACTTGGACTGAAAGCCAAGACGCAGCAAAAGCAGAAGATCGCGTAACGATTGACTTCGTGGGTTCTGTTGACGGTGAAGCGTTTGAAGGCGGTAAAGCTGAAGACTTCGTTTTATTCATGGGTCAAGGTCGCATGATCCCGGGCTTTGAAGAGGGCATCGTTGGCCACAAAGCCGGTGAAAAATTCACTATTGATGTCACTTTCCCGGCAGAATATCACGCTGAAAACTTAAAAGGTAAAGCAGCGAAATTTGACATTACGTTGAAGAAAGTCGAACTCATGGTGTTACCTGAATTAACCGATGAGTTTGTTGCGAAATTTGGTCCGAACACCAAATCTGTTGCAGATTTACGCAATGAAATTCGTAAAAATATGCAACGTGAGTTGAAAAATGCATTAGTGACTCGCGTGAAAACCCAAGTCATTGACGGTTTAGTCGAACAAAATCAAATTGATGTACCAAGTTCTGCGGTTGAACAAGAAATTGAGGTATTGCGTCAACAAGCGGCACAACGCTTTGGCGGTAATGCACAACAAGCTGCACAATTACCACGTGAATTGTTTGAAGAACAAGCTAAACGTCGTGTGTTAGTAGGTTTATTACTTTCCCAAGTGATTGCTTCAAATGAATTAAAAGCAGATGAAGAACGTGTGAAAGCCATGATTGAGGATATTGCGTCGGCTTACGAACAACCGGCAGACGTGGTTGCATACTACAGCAAAAACAACGAATTAATGAATAACATTCGTAACGTCGTATTAGAAGAACAAGCTGTTGAAGCGGTGTTAGCGAAAGCGCAAGTCACTGAAAAAGCGGCAACCTTCGATGAGATCATGAATCCACAAGCTTAATGATTCTCCGCGAAGTTCGGTTAATCTTTTAAGTGTTTTTTAGTTAAATACCTCGATGAAAATCGGGGTATTTTTTTGCCTTGTAAATATCACCATGAGATTTTGTTAGGCAACAAAAAAGGGTATCTTAAGATACCCTTTTTCATGTTAGAAACTTACTTACTTGGAGATTGCATAAAACGGAAGAAATCGCTGTCTGGTTTTAAAATCAACAAGTTATCAGAATTAGAGAAGCTGCTTTCATAGGCTTTAAGACTACGAATGAAGCTATAAAATTCCGGTTCTTTACCAAAGGCATCAGCGAAGATTTTCGCTGCGGTAGCATCGCCCTCACCGCGTAATTCTTGCGCTGTTTTTTCTGCGTTGGCAATGATTAACGTCACTTTACGATCAACATCCGCCTGAATAAATGCGGCTTTTTCTTTACCTTGTGAACGGTGTTCGCGAGCAACTGCATCACGTTCGGCACGCATACGTTGGTAAATAGAAGAAGACACTTCATCCGGCAAGTTAATTTGCTTGATACGCACGTCTAGCACTTCAATTCCCAATTCAGCAGTGCTGTCTTGTCCACTATTGAGCGCATTTTTAGCCCCGGCCATGAGTTCACCACGTGTACCTGAAACGATGTCTTTAATGGTGCGGGAACCGATTTCAGAACGCAAACGATCGTTAACTTTACGGCGTAATAAATTGGCTGCTTGTGCGTAGTCGCCACCACCGGTAGTAGTAAAGAAACGACCGAAATCGTTAATACGCCATTTCACATAGGAATCCACCAAAAGGTCTTTTTTCTCTACGGTGACAAAACGATCCGCTTGTCCGTCTAAGGTTTGAATACGGGCATCTAACGCTTTCAAATTATCAATAAATGGAATTTTGAAATGTAATCCCGGTGTATACATGGCCACTTTATTATCGGCGTCACGTTGTACTTTGCCAAAGCGTAACATAATGCCACGCGTACCTTCACTGACAACCACCATGCTGGAATAAAGCACCGCGATAACCACGAAAATGACAGGTAATAAAAATTTACGCATTAGTTAATTCTCCCTTGGCGACCATTGTCGGTACGCGATTCCATTGGTCTAAGTGGTGCTGTTTGCTCATGCGTGCGTGAAACAGGCGCAGAAGTTACCGCACTTTGTTGTGTTTCATTGGATTCACTTACATTAGCACTACCGTTCGAGCCAGTGGACTTTTTACCTTTTAACAATTGTTCTAAAGGTAATACGGTTAAGTTATTTCCATTGGAAGAATCTAACATCACTTTTGGTGTATTTGCCATGACTTTTTCCATGGATTGAATATATAAGCGTTCACGGAATACTGTTGGTGCCGCTTTAAACTCAGGTAAGAGCGGTTGGAAACGTTCGACTTCCCCTTTAGCATCTAACACTACGCGATCTTTATAGGCTGTCGCTTCTTCTAAAATGCGTTGTGCATTACCACGAGCAATCGGCTCTTTCTCACGTGCATAGGCTTCTGCTTCACGAATATAACGTTGTTCGTCTTCTTGCGCTTTAATCGCATCATCAAAGGCTTCTTTGACTTCTTCCGGCGGACGCGCAGATTGGAAGTTCACATCAATCACTTCTAAACCCATATCATATGGTTCAATAATTTGATTTAACGCTTTCCACGTGTTTTCACGTACGACAGAACGACCTGTCGTCAAAATATCGTTCATTGTCATGTGGCCGATGACATATCGTAATGCACTATCGGTAGCCTGATTTAAGCTGTCATTGGCATTGATTGCGCTAAACAGGTATTTTTCAGGATTTTGGATGCGATACTGCACGGTCATTTCCACTTTCACCATGTTTTCATCTTGGGTGAGCATGGAACCTTGTGTTCTTAATTCAAGCACACGCTCAACGTTGACCGGAATCACACGATCAATAAAAGTCGGTTTCCAGTTTAAGCCGGGTTGTTGAATAGAATGGAATTGTCCTAAACGTAGAACGACGCCACGTTCTGCTTCTTTGATGGTATAGAAACCACTGGCACCCCATATTATCACACCGGCTACAATTGCAATTGGTAATAATTTACCTAAGCCGGAAGGCAGGTTAGATTTACCGGAATGATTGTTTTTAGCCCCTTTACCGCCAAGTTTTTTCAATAAGTTATTGAAAATCTCTTCTAAATCCGGTGGTGATTGTTCATTCTTTTTTTGTGAGCTGGAAGAACGATCCCAGTTGGATTGGCCTTCGTTTTTATCGGAACCCTGATTTCCTGAGGATTGCCCGTTTTGCTTTGGTTTGCTCCAAGGATCTTGATCTGAACCATTTAAAGACATTACTTTCTCCATTTGTCAAAAAATTGTTGCAAGTCTAAACAAAATCACGTGTTAAGTCTAACGATTAATAGAAAAGTCTATCAATTTTAAAGGGTTAGTTATTTACGCTATAGTGAATTTTATGTACAAGCCTTTGCGCTTGAAGATGCGTACCATCCCATGCTAAAAAATGAGGCAATATTGAGCTTTCTTGGTTAACAAAAAAGGCAAGATAAAAAGGCAGTTCATCCGTAAAAAACAATTGTCCACGGGGACAATGGGCAGAGAAAATTTGTAAGGTTTCGGGCTGATGTGTGACTTCCGATAATTTTGCGATACCTACGCCTTGCGATTTCAGTACGGCTTCGCGTAGGCACCAAATGCGGTAAAAAGCAGATGTTGGATTAGTTTGCTGCTGAAACCAGTGGATTTCTTCGGTGCTTGCAAAGTGTTCCAATAGGGCTAAATAAGGGCGAACTTTGCTAGGTGATTCAATATCGATGCCTACCGCACTTTTTTCGCCTGGTGGACTGATATGTAAAATCACTGCCACCCAATCACCGGAATGGCTGATATTAAAATCGAGCTCAGAAGAGGGGAATTGCGGTCGCCCGCTTTCTGTACGGGAAATTTGTCCTAAAAGTGCGGTCGGTTTTTCTGCCATTTTGAGTAATTGCCATAGCAAAAAATGGGCTAAACGGCGACATTGCCAACGTTGTTTTACACGCGGGGTATCGTGGCTTAAAGTCAACAAGTTTGCCGGAACAAATGCCGTGGGGATTTCGTGAAAAGGGAAAACGGTGTTAATGTTTCCCCAAGCGATTAGCGTTGTCATCGTGATAAGATAAGAAAAGTGCGGTCAAAAAATCCGTTGCGTTTTGGCACCGCACTTTTTTGTATTATTTCAATAAATAGGCTCTTAACTGCGCAAAATCATTTTCCATTTCATCGGATAATAACGGCAGTTTGTTGTGTTTATCCAAGGCTTCCGGTAACGGCAGTGTTAAATCCAGAATGCGCTCGACGGATTCTTTAAATTTTGCCGGATGTGCAGTGCACAGGAATAAGCCGGTTTCGCCTGCTTGTAAATCCTGTTTTAACACCTCATAGGCCACGGCACCATGTGGTTCACACAAATAACCCAGTTGATGCATAGCGCGTAAGGTGTCTTCTGTTTGCGCATCGGAAATCGCAGCAGCGTGTAACGCATTTAATGCCCAGCCGTTGCGTTTGAACAATTCTTCCACACGTGGCCAGTTGTTCGGGCGGGAAACGTCCATCGCGTTGGAAAGGGTGGCAACGGTCACATTCGGTGACCAGTTTCCGCTGTGCAAGTAACGCGGCACGGTGTCATTAGCATTGGTGGCGGCGATAAAACGTTTAATTGGTAAGCCGAGGGTTTTGGCGATTAATCCGGCAGTGAGGTTGCCGAAGTTGCCGCTTGGCACGGAAACCACCAAGTTTTCACGTTGTTCTTTGGATAATTGTGCCGCTGCTTCAAAGTAATAGCACACTTGCGCCAATAAACGGCTGATATTGATGGAGTTCGCCGAGTTTAAACCAATGGCTTGGCGTAGTTCTGCATCATCAAAGGCTTGTTTGACTAAGGCTTGGCAAGCATCGAAATCGGCATTGATCGCGATGGTGCGAATATTGCCGCCAAGGGTACAGAATAATTTTTCTTGCAATGGGCTGATTTTACCTTTCGGGTATAAAATCACTACATCGATATTTTCTAAACTATAGAATGCATGAGCAACTGCTGCACCGGTATCCCCGGATGTCGCGGTTAAAATCGTGATTTTGCCGTCACCGCGTACGGTCGCAAGGGCTTGCGCCATGAAGCGTCCGCCGAAGTCTTTAAAGGCAAGGGTCGGGCCATGGAACAATTCTAATGCATAAATATTGTCTTCCACTTTGGCAACCGGTGCCGGGAAAGTGAAGGCGTTGCGCACCATTTGTTCAAGCTGTGCTTGCGGGATTTCATCGCCGATTAGTGCGCCAAGGATTTTTTGACTGCGCTCAACCAGCGGCAATGCCAATAGCTCATCGATATTGCTTAAGTGCGGTATGTTTTCAGGGAAAAACAAGCCCTGATCTTTGCCTAACCCTTGGCGTACGGCTTGGGCAAAATTGACCTGTTCTTCGGGGTGTTTGATGTTGTATAAATTCATGTGAAACCTGTTTTTTCGTTTGGCACTTTTAAGATAAAAGTGCGGTGATTTTTTCCGGTGTTTTAATCAAGCTCTCTTGCGCCGGCATTATCGACTTTGCAAATGTGCACAAAGCCTTCGTTGTTTTGTAAATAATGATTTTCAAGATAAGTGGCAAGTTTACCGGCAATATGTAAATCCGGTGCGATGGAAAAGATCGTCGGGCCGGAGCCTGAAATCCCGGTGGCTAACGCACCTAAATCGCGTGTCGCTTGTTTGACCTCAGCAAAGTTAGGTAACAAGGCTTCGCGATAAGGTTCGGCAATGACATCTTTCATCATCATGGCAGCTAAATTTTCCTGCTGCGTGTGGCAAGCGTGCACGAAACCACCCAGATGGCGACCATGTGCAATCACATCTTGACGCGTATAACTTTTCGGTAAAATCGCACGAGCTTCCGCAGTGGACACTTCAATCCCCGGATACGCCAAGACCCAATACCAATGGCCAAAAAACGGCAGAGTTTGGCAAATGTTGCCGAGTGATTGCACCATAAATTGCACACCGCCCAAGTAGCAAGGCGCCACATTATCGTAATGAATGGAGCCGGAAATGCGTCCTTCCAACTCGCCCATCATTTCTAACAATTCCATTTTAGAAAACGGTTCGTCATGGAATTTATTCAGCGCGACCAAGGCGGCAACAATAGAGCAGGCGCTGGATCCTAAGCCTGAACCGATAGGCATGTTTTTCTCTAGCGTTAAACGCAAGGGTTTGACTTTTGTGTTACGCAATTTGAGCTGTTCGCTAAATAACACATAGGCTTGATAAACGATATTTTTTTGCGGCTCCTTTGGTAATTTACGCACAAAATAACCCGCACTTTCTAACTCAAAGCCGGCGGCGATAGGTTCGATTTGCACCACATCGCCTAATAATGAACCGTTAATCGGGGAAATTGCCGCACCTAAGGTATCGAAACCAACGCTAATATTGGCACTGGAGGCCGGTGCATAGATTCTTAGCATAACATTCTCCGTTTAGTGCTTTAAGGTTCTTAAAATATCGGCAAAAATGCCTGCCGCAGTGACGGCATTGCCTGCACCGTAACCGCGTAATAATAGCGGAATCGGTTGGTAGTAACGGGTGTAAAACGCTAGAGCATTCTCACCGTTTTTTACCTTGTATAGCGGATCATCTTTGCCCACGGCAACAATAGAGACTTTGCATTTGCCATTTTCAATTTGCCCAACGTAACGTAAGACTTTTTCTTCCGCTTTGGCATTTTCAACCCGAGCCGCAAAGTCATTATCAAGTTGTGGCAACATCGCCATGAATTCTTCGGTAGATTTCCCTTCAGCAAAACCTTTCGGCAACACGCCTTCCACTTCCACATCAGACAATTCCAGTTCTAAACCACTTTCGCGAGCAAGAATTAACAATTTGCGGGCAACATCTTGACCGGATAAGTCATCGCGTGGATCCGGTTCGGTGAAGCCTTTTTCACGAGCAAGTGCGGTCGCTTGGGAAAGCGTTAAATCTTCTTCCAATTTGCCGAAAATAAAAGAAAGGGAACCGGATAAAATCCCGTCAAAACGTTCCACTTCATCACCGGCGGCTAATAAGTTTTGTAAGTTCTCAATAACCGGTAAACCTGCACCTACGTTGGTTTCGTATAAAAACTTACGCTGGTTTTTATGGGCTAAATCGCGCAGTTTGTGATAATAATCCAAGGCGCGAGTATTCGCTTTTTTGTTTGGCGTAACCACATGGAAACCTTCCGCCAAGGCACGTTCATATAAACTCGCCAAGGATTCTGCCGATGTGCAATCCACAAAGACCGGATTCACAACATGATGTAACTTAATGAAAGACAACAACACATCAAAATCAGACGGTTGGGTGGCATTTTCCAAGTCTTTTTGCCAATTGTCTAAGTTTAAGCCATTCTCGTTTAATAACATTTTATTGGAATTGGCTAAGGCGCAGACACGAATTTCAATGTCTTTTTTGGCTAAATACTCTTTCTGATGTTTGATTTGCTCGATTAATTCACCGCCAACACCGCCAACGCCCACGAGAAAGACTTCTACGATTTTTTTGTTATTAAATAAAGCTTGATGCGTTGCTTTTACCGCTTCAATCGCTTTATTTTGAGCAACCACAGCAGAAATAGAACGCTCGGAAGAGCCTTGTGCAATGGCATTAATACTGATATTGGCTTGGGCTAAGGCAGAGAAGAAACGTGCGGCAATGCCTTTGGCTTGGCGCATTCCATCACCCACTACTGAAATGATGGAAAGATCTTTAATCGTTTCGATAGGATCTAATTGGTGGGCTTTTAATTCTTGCTCAAATTCCGTTTCTAATGCTTTGAGTGCAATCTCCAAAGATTTTACCGGCACACAGAAACTGATGCTGTATTCGGAAGAAGATTGAGTGATTAAAATAACCGATACATTGGCGTTAGACATGGCAGAGAATACGCGTGATGCCATGCCAACCATGCCTTGCATCCCCGGACCGGAAACGTTGAACATGGCAACGTTATCTAAGTTCGTAATGCCTTTGACCTGCAAGCCTTCGGATTTAATATCACCGGCGATAACAGAACCGGGTGCACTTGGATTGCCGGTATTTTTAATTAAACATGGAATATTCGGACGTACCAACGGACCGATAGTACGTGGATGAATCACTTTTGCACCAAAGTAGGAAAGCTCCATGGCTTCGCGATAAGACAGGCTTGGCAACAAACGCGCATCCAATACTAAACGAGGGTCGCAAGTATAAACGCCGTCAACATCTGTCCAAATTTCACAGACGCTGGCGCCTAAACAGGCTGCCAAACAGGCAGCGGAGTAGTCGGAACCATTACGGCCTAACAAGACCAATTCACCTTTATCATTGCCGGCAGTAAAGCCTGCCATTAACACAACTTTCTCTTTGGCGATGGCGCCTGCATTCACGCGTTTGGTGGACGCTTCAATATCCACAGAAGATTCCAAATAACTGCCTTGAGCCAATAATTGTTTAACCGGGTCAACAACGTGTACGCTATATCCATTGGCTTCAAACCAAGCTTTCATCATTGCAATAGAGAGTTTTTCACCGCGGCAATCAATGGTGGCTTTCACCGCATCTTCTACTTTACCGGCTTGCCGGATTTGTGCTAATAAAGAGGCGATTTGTTGGAATTCTTGATCAATAATTTGTTTGGTACCGGCAAGGTCAAAGTTATTATTTTTGGCGTGTAGGCCGTTGATGATGGTATAGAAAATATCTAATGCTTCGTTGAAATGGGAATCGGTAGGTTGATTTAAGCTGGCTTTTTCGGAAAGGGCAACAAGATGATTGGTGATTTTGGCCGGTGCCGATAGCACGCCTGCCGCTTGCTCCTCTAAATGGGCTTTCTCGATAAGCTCGGCAGCCTGCAAAAACCGTTCCGGATTGGCGAGTGATGTGCCGCCAAATTTTAATACACGCATGATATTCTCCTGAGTATGATATATAAAAATGTTTGCATAAAAAAACCCGCTTTATAGAGGAAGCGGGTTGATGAATCTTATTCTTAACGCACTAGCCCGCCCCATTAATCATCGTAATGGTAATCATGGTGGTTGACATAATAATAGTGCGGTTAATTTGACACATAATTTATTTTGCATGGTGAAAAATTAGATATAGAAATACCGAAATTTCATATCCTTGTCAAACGGAATTCGGAGAATTTTGCATTATTTTCTAACTTTTTTAGTTGGTGTAAAATAAATCGCTATTTTGATAAGAAGGAAACCTTATGATTGCGCAAAATCTTGCTCATATTCGGGCGCAGATACAACAATGCGAATGCCGGTTCAAAACGCCAAGTGCGGTCAAATTACTTGCTGTTTCTAAAACGAAACCGATTGAGGCTATTTTAACCGCATACGAAGCAGGCCAAACGGTCTTTGGAGAAAACTATGTGCAAGAGGGCGTTGAAAAGATTCAATTTTGCCAACAACAGCAGATTGAATTGGAATGGCATTTTATTGGACCATTACAATCTAACAAAACCCGCTTAGTGGCGGAATATTTTGACTGGATGCAAACCCTTGAGCGTGCAAAAATCGCTGACCGCTTAAATGAACAACGCCCACCGCACAAGGCACCATTAAATGTGTTAATTCAAGTGAATATCAGCAATGAAACCAGTAAATCCGGCGTACAACCCGATGATATTTTGCCTTTAGCAAAACACGTAGAAAATCTACCGCACTTACGTTTACGCGGTTTAATGGCGATTCCCGAACCTACCGATGATGTGGTGCAACAGGAACAAACGTTTCGTCAAATGCGAACCTTGTTTGAACGTTTGCAACAGGCGTTGCCCCATGCCCAAATTGACACGTTATCCATGGGCATGACCGATGATATGCAAACCGCTATTAAATGTGGCTCTACGATGGTGCGCGTCGGCACAGCAATTTTTGGCAAGCGAGTATGATGTTCACAAAAGTGCGGTCGTTTTTGACCGTGTTTTTTGATTTTAAAGGAAATCAAAACGCCACATTCAATTGAATGTGGCGTTTTGTGTGAGCTGGTTAATTATCTTGCTAAGACGTTTTGTAACGCTTGATAAATAATGTGTGCTTGTTTTCCGGAAAGTGCGGTTTTCTTTTCATCTGAAATAACAACCGCACTTTGTCTGCCGGCGGCAGCAAGTTGCATTTGGTAATCCCCTTTTTCTAATTCAGGGAATTGTGTACCGATTCGCAACCATTCTTCTTGAGATAAAGGTTTATAAGCCAATTCACGAATACCACGCGCGCCTTGTTCTTCGGTAATTTCAAAGCCTAATGTTGGTAATGCAGAAGCTAAACGGTGCCATGCTTTTTCGAATGGCGCATTCAAAACTAATGCAGTACGACCATTAGAATCTGTTGCAATGGCGGACTGAATTGGTGAGGATTGTACTCCTCTTAGTTCTTGCTGTTGCTTTTGATAAGTGCTGTTAAGCTCTCCAACGAATTGATTTAATCGGTCAGAAGCATAACGTTGTTTATCCGCAAAACTTGGTGTGAAAACAGTGTCATCGCGTTTCATTTGTAGCACTGAAACCATTAATGCATTGGCTTGGCGGGTATTTACTTCTTCAATTTGATAGCGTATTTGGGTATTTTTTAAGTCATCCACGCGTCCGGTCTCAGTCCAATCAGTCACTAATTTTTTACCTTCTTTGTGATAACCTATCTCTTGTTCTTTCAGTAAACGTTCAATTTGTTTTAGGTTATACACCTGTTTTTTATTGGATTCATAAACAATTAATGCACGTTCACCATCAAATTGGGTGATGGAACCGTTGATAATGGCTAACGGAATTGATGGAGGTCGAATATCCACGTTTTCTGTTTTCGCAATTTTGACTTGAGGCAATTGATATTCCGCGCTTTGTGTCGGTAAATTGACACCGCCACTGGCGAGTGGAGCGAAAGATGGCAATTCAGGATTTGATTTTTGGTAGTTATCGCCCGCTTGTTGTTTACTTTCATTGCTGGCAGAACAGGCACTTAATAGGGCAACCATTGCTGCAGTGAGTAACCATTTTTTCATAACATATCCTTTTGGCGTGTAATCAAGAGTGAGAAAGTCTGCTTTCGACAGAAGAGAACGGGAAAAGTTCGGGATCTATGTTATAGATCCCGATATCAATTTAAAGTAGTCCGGCAAGTTTTAGGGCTTCTAATACAGACGGTTGTGCTTTTTCACTGAGTACGGTGAGAGGCAATCGAAGAGTCGGCTCTTGAATGAGCCCGAGTTTATAGCAGGCCCATTTCACTGGAATAGGGTTAGATTCGATAAAGAGATTTTTATGTAGCGGCATTAAACGTTGATTTATTTTTTCAGCCTCTTCAAATTTACCTTCGCGAGCTAAATGACACATTTGTGCCATGTCCGCAGGTGCAACATTATTGGTGACGGAAATAACCCCTTCGGCACCCAGTTTCATTGCTTCCAAACTGGTTGCATCATCGCCACTTAATACAATGAAATCATCGCCGGCAAGTTGTTTGATTTTTTGCACACGGGAAATATCACCCGTGGCTTCTTTAATACCCACGATATTTTTGATTTTAGCTAAACGGCCAACAGTTTCCGGTTGTAAATCACTTCCGGTACGTCCCGGTACGTTATACAAAATTTGCGGAATATCGGTGCATTCTGCAATGGCTTTAAAGTGTTGATACATGCCTTCTTGCGTCGGTTTGTTGTAATAAGGTACAACAGATAAACAACCGGAAATACCACTATTATTTAATAATTTTGTCATGGTAATGGCTTCACTGGTGGCATTGGCGCCGGTACCGGCAATAACCGGGATTCTGCCGGCGGCAAACTCAACGGTCTTTAAGATGGCTTTTACATTTTCATCAATGCTGAGGGTGGCGGATTCACCGGTTGTCCCAACAGAAACAATCGCATCCGTGCCGGCATTAATGTGAAATTCAACCAGCTTTTTCAAATTTTCAAAATCCACTTCGCCATGGCTATCCATTGGTGTCACTAATGCAACGATGCTTCCCTGAAATAAAGGATGATTTGACATAAAAGCCTCCATTTTTTGTTATTGTATTCCGGTTTAAATAACAAATTACATTGCCGGAAAAAAGAGTTGTGTTTGCTTGCTAATAGTTGTTTAAGATCGCTAAAATACCCTGAATTTGCAAGAAATTTTTTATTTTTTAAGAGGATTTTTAAATGAATACATTAAAAGTCGGCGAAAATGCACCGCACTTTTCTTTACTGAATCAAAATGGCGAATTAGTTTCTTTGGAACAGTTTAAAGGTAAAAAAGTGTTGGTTTATTTTTACCCAAAAGCGTTAACCCCCGGCTGCACGACACAAGCCTGCGGTTTACGGGATAGCAAATCGGAATTGGAAAACTTGGGCGTAGTGATTTTAGGAATCAGTCCCGATGCCCCGAAAAAATTAGCGCAGTTTATCGAAAAGAAAGCGCTGAATTTCACGTTGTTATCAGACGAAGATCATCAAGTCGCCGAGCAATTTGGCGTATGGGGGGAAAAGAAATTTATGGGACGCACTTTTGATGGTATTCACCGAATCAGTTTTCTTATTGATGAAAACGGTAAAATTGCGCATGTTTTTGATAAATTTAAAACCACAGATCATCATCAGGTAGTGTTGGATTATTTGAAAAAGTGATTTTTTATAACGTTAAAATAAAACGACCGCATGAAAGTGATCTATATCCCCAAAGTGCGGTCCGTTTTTGACCTTTTTTTACTCAAGAAATCAGGCCGAATTTTTCTGATAAGCAATGCCATGCATAAAAAGCTGTAACACATCTTTAAAGAGTTGCTGTTCTTTGCCGGCATAATGTTGTTGTAAGACCGAAGAATGAATCATTTCATCCATTTTTTGAATCAATACATCAATTAAAATCACAGGAAAATCATCACGTACGCTTTTGCGTTGTTGTAACGTGCTGAAAAAATAGTGCATATAGAGATATTTTTCCTGTGCCATTTGCCGAAAAAAAGCCTGTAAGGTTTCATCTTGATCATGATTTAAATCATGTAATACGGCGGTGGAATACAGCGTGGCCATGGATTCTTGCTGCATCGCCAGAATCTGCTGAATCACTGTGGCTAAATCTGCTTCTGTGGCTAACAGTCTGTCAAATTCCCGCCGCATATTATTTTTTTGTTCTTCAAAAATACATTTCACTAAATCTTGCTTGGTGGGGAAATATTTATAAAACGTCACTCGACTCACCCCCGCCGCCCGACAAATTTCTGCGA
Source organism: Aggregatibacter sp. (assembly GCF_057314075.1). NCBI lineage: Bacteria > Pseudomonadati > Pseudomonadota > Gammaproteobacteria > Pasteurellales > Pasteurellaceae > Aggregatibacter > Aggregatibacter sp. The sequence continues at coordinate 79,044 of NZ_DBHLAR010000007.1, forward strand.
CAGAGGTTAATCTCCAGCCTTGTTGATAAAACAGTTCAGTGGCAACCTGTTTCAAAAAAATATCTTTTTTCATGGTTCGCTCCTTAAGGGGAAATAACATAACTGAAAGCCTTTAATTGTCAAATGACAAATTTGAGAAAGGTTCTTATTTACTTTCGTGTTGTTATTGTGCTAGGTTTACATTATTAATTATTTAATGCAAAAAGTGTAAACTTTAAAAATGAAGCACAGGAGAATCCATGAACAAGTTATCCCCACGACTCAGCTTCATCAGCCTTTGCCTGATGAGTGCCTATTCTTTTTCTATTCATGCCGAAGAAAGTAAACAAACCTCGGTACTAGACGAAATCACTGTCACTGGTGAAAAATTTGAACGTAGTCAATCTTCGACTGGTTCAAGCACAACTGTGGTAACTGGTGATCAATTCAAACGAGAAACTAATTTACTGTCTGCGACCCAATTATTAAAACGCGATGTGAATATTTTAGACACCGGCTTGGGCAATGACTTACCTACTGTGCGTGGCGTTGACGGATCCGGTCCAGCAGTAGGTGCGGTGGCATTTTTTGCCGGTTCACGCCCACGTTTGAATATGCAAATTGACGGTAGAACCTCCAGCTATAACGAATTGGCATTCGGTACAAAATCCCTCTGGGATATGAAACAGGTAGAAATCTATCGTGGGGCGCAAAGCTATGCCCAAGGGCGTAACGCCATTGCCGGTGCGGTGGTCATGACCAGCAATGACCCAACGCAAGAATGGGAAGGCGCTGCGAAATTGAATATGGGGAATCATCGATTGGCGCAAACAGCAGCCCTGATTTCAGGCCCTGTGGTGAAAGACGAATTAGCGTTTCGTTTAAGCGTAGATCATCAACAACGAGAAACGGCTGTGGATTTACCGCATTATGATCCCGTCGGTAACCCACGTTGGTTTAAAGCCACCAATACCCGCGCCAAATTACTGTGGACGCCGTCTGCCTTGCCGGATCTCTATAGCCGTTTAACGTTCAATCATTTAAACGCAAGAGCGCCACAAAGTGAAACGGAATTACAACCTAATTCACCACGTTACACGCCGGAACGCCCGGTATTCCAAACTCGCTCTGCCAGCACCATTTGGGACATTGGCTATCAACTCTCAGAGCATTGGAAATGGGAAAATAAATTGGTTTATACCCACTTTATTCACGATAGAAAAACGACTTCGCCATTCAACACCGCATTGCCGCCAAATCGTCGAGGTGTTCCGGCTCGCGTTGATGGCAATGAATTCCAAATTGAACCCATTGTAAAATACGAAAGCGAAAAATACCGTGGTTTATTCGGTTTGTTCTATTTCAATGCGAAACAAGATGAAAGTGTTACGATGCTTAACGGACGCATTGCTCGCACGCCGATTACAACAAATTTTAATGATAAAACGAAAACCAAGGCGGCCTTTGGTGAAATTACCTTTACGCCGGATATTCCGTTTGAATTAACGCTTTCTGCTCGCTATGAACAGGAACATCATCAGCGTAAAGGCAAAAGTGCGATGTTTTCCATCAACCGGGATAAAAAATACAATGTCTTCCTGCCAAAAGCAGATATTGCATGGAAGATTAACGATGATCAACGCTTAGGCTTTAAAGTAGGCAAAGGTTACAATCCGGGTGGTGCCGGTGTGACCTTCGGTGTCCCATACACCAGCTATGAATATGACGCGGAATATGTCTGGAACTACGAACTTTATCATCGTTGGACATCCGCAGATAAACGCTTACGCATTAACAGCAACCTATTCTATAACGACTACAAAGACATGCAGTTACCGTTCACCCTTGGTCCAAATTCCATCGTGATCCGCAATGCCGATAAAGTCGTTACCTATGGTGCGGAAATCAATACCGAATGGCAGGCCACGGAGAAACTGGCACTCAATGCGGGCATCGGGATGTTAAAAACCGATATTAAACATTATCCAAACAGCGGCATTGAAGGGAATAAACTTGCTCGCGCACCGAGTTTCAGCGGAAAAGTGGGGGCCAATTATCGTCTTCTTGACCACCTAGAAATTGGCACCAATTACAGCTACAACAGCAGTTATTATTCCACTGCCGACAACTTAGCCAATGGTAAAGTAGGGCATTATGACCAACTTGATGTTTATTTAGCGTACGACTTTAAGCATGCCAGAATCACGCTTTATGCCGACAACGTGCTTAACTCACGCAAAGATATCTTACTCGTACCGCGCTCTGGCGACATTACCCGTCAGCCGGAACGCCAAATTGGGCTTTCTACCGAGTTAAGATTCTAAGCAATGAGTAAGCAGCACCAACAAATTTGCCAACCAGTTGCCGCGCAATTACGCGCCTCAATGTGGTTGGCAACCTTCGCACAAGGCTTAAAAATCGGGATTTGGCTTTTGATGATCCACATTGTGTTCACCGTCAGCCAATCTCTTACATTTCCTTATTGGCAGATTTTTGCGCTGCTTGCCATTTCCATTTTGTATTACACTTGCAAAATTAAAGCGCACGACAAATCTCATTATGCGGCCTTTGAATTGGAAAAAATGCTACGCCAACAGCTTGCGAAAAAAATCAGTCAATTATCGTTAGGCAAAGTCAATGAAATCGGTTCAGGCGGTTTAACCAAAGTGCTGTGCGATGACGTAAACGAATTGCACACCTTTGTTGCCGATGCGCCCCCCCTTAAAGCGGAGGCTTATTCCACACCGATTTTCGTGTTGGCGGCATTGTTTTGGTTAAATTGGCAAATGGCATTGGCTGTGGTGATTTTCCTTGTCGTGTTGTTTACGATTCTGCAACGTTTAATGCAAAAAAGCCGCTTGAATTATCGTGATTACGGTGCTGCCGTGAGCCGAATCAATAGCGCGATTATTGAATATATTCAAGGCATGAGCACGATTCGTACCTTTGATGCGGGACAAAGTTCGTACAGCCGTTTTAGCACCGCATTGGAAAATTTTAATCAGGTCATCTTCGCTTTTTTAGCCAAAGTAGGCGCGCCAACACGTCTTGCCCGTTCGCTCTTTACGCCAATGCCGATCATGCTGTTTTTGATCGTGTTAGGCGTGTATTTACACTTGCTTGTGCTGCTTTCCACCTTTGGCTTTTTAGTATTAGCCGCCGGGTTAATTGAAACCATGCATCCTTACATGGGGCTGTTTCATTTGTTGGAACGCTCCCGTGCCGCCATTGAACGCATTAACGAAATAAAAACGTTGGAAAATGCCACCGCACTTTTACCGCTACAAACGCCAAAGGGGTATGCGGTTCAATTTGAACAGGTCAATTTCAGCTATGATGCCGACAAAGCGACGCTGAAAAATATCGATTTCAGCGTACCGCAAAATAGTTTTACTGCCATTATTGGCACTTCAGGCTCCGGCAAAACCACCTTACTCAATTTGCTGTTGCGCTTTTGGGATGTCGATAGCGGAAAAATCACCTTAGGTGGTGCAGATATTCGTCATATGGAACAGGATCAACTCATGAAATATTGTTCGGTCGTATTTCAGGATAACTTCTTATTTTCTTGCTCTATTGCCGAAAACATCGCTTACGGCATAGAAAATGTGACGGAAGAAGCCATTATCAATGCCGCCAAACAAGCCCGCATTCACGACTTTATTATGACTTTGCCGGAGCAATATCAAACAAAAGTGGGGGAACGCGGACAATTATTGTCAGGCGGACAAAAACAACGTATCAGTATAGCCCGCGCCTTTTTACAAAATCGCCCGATTTTATTGCTAGACGAACCCACGGCTTTTTCCGATGCAAAAAACGAGGCGGATTTAATGCAGGCATTTCATGCGCTGATGCAAAATAAAACAGTGATCATGGTGGCGCATCGCCTGTCTAGCATTACCCAAGCCGATCAAATTATTTATTTAGAGAACGGCAAAATCATCGCTCAAGGCAATCACCAAGTCTTGTTGCAAACCAATGTTGCCTATCAAACCCTTTGGGCGGAATATCAACAGGCAAAATCTTGGACGATACATTAGAGAATGTTATGCAATCTTACTTTAATCCTGAAACTCAACGTGTAAAAAGCCTGTGGCAAACTTATCACGCCTTATTTGCCGCCGCCCAACAGCAACAAAGCGCATTCTTACGCTGTCTCGCTTTTGCGGCACTGTCTGCAACCTTATTCGGCGTGGCTATCGGCTTGCTGTATCCGCTGCTTTTGGCATTAGAACAAACTGAAGCAGGACAAAGTGCGGTCATTTTTTGGAGTGTTTTGTGTGGCGTGCTTTTAATCGCCAGCCTCCTTTTCCGTATTTGGGCGGAATATTATGACACCAAAGGTGATTCATTTTTGGCGACATATCAATTAAGACGTCAACTGGGCGAAAAACTTCGCCGCGTATCTCTTGCCGTCCTCAGTGGATTTCGTGCAGGCGAACTCAGTGCCGTTGCCATCCAAAGTATTAATGAAGCCACAAATTACGCATTCAGTTTAATTAGTATTCTAATTTACGGCATCGTAACACCGGTGTCTGCCGCCCTTTGTCTTTGTTTCTTTGATTACCGCTTTGGGCTGCTGATCTTCATTATTTTCCCGCTTATCGTGCCACTTTATTTATGGCGGAGAAAAGCTTTCCGTCGTGGATTCAGTATTTTGGCAGAAGCTAATCAGCGACTTAAAGGCGAAACTATTGAGTTTGTGCAAGGTTTGGAAATTCTGAAATCAACAGGGCAAACTGAAAACAAACAACATATTTTCAACCGTGTGATTGAAGATGTCGCCAACATTCAACGCATCGGCACTAAAAAAGGCGAACGCCCGAATTTGATTATTACCTCAAGCATTCAATTCAGCCTGATTGCGGTATTAATTGTTGGCACATTTTGGGTGATTTCCGGTAGCGCTCATTGGGTATTGTTAGCCACAGTGCTGATTTTAATTGCGCGAATTTCAGATGTATTGAACTTCTTTGTGCAAATGTCTTCACTCTTAGAAATTTTTGTGATCAGCTGTGAAAAATTTGAAAAACTGATGGCATTGCCTGAATTGGCGGAAAATCATGGCAGCAGATTACCCACCGATTATCGCATTCGCTATGAGCATGTCCGCTTTGGTTACAATGCCGAAAAAACCATCCTAAACGACATTAATCTGGACATAAAACCTAATAGCCTCAATGCTTTTGTGGGCACCAGCGGTTGTGGTAAAACAACATTACTCCGCTTGTTGTTGCGTTATGCTGATCCGCAATCAGGGCGAATTACGATCGGCGGTATCGATATTCGGGATGTTAGCCAAGAACAGCTCATGCGCTTAATTTCTGTGGTGTTTCAAGACGTGTATTTATTCCAAGACAGCGTATTAAATAACATCCGAATGGCAAAACCCAATGCCACCGATGAAGAGGTGATTCACGCCTGCAAACTTGCCCAATGTCATGATTTTATTCAGGCATTACCACAAGGCTATCAAACGCAAGTTAATGAAATTGGGAGTAATTTTTCCGGCGGTGAAAAGCAACGACTTGCGATTGCCCGCGCGATTTTAAAAGACGCACCGATTCTCATTTTAGATGAACCGACAGCATCGTTGGATACCCGCAATGAGCTTGCAGTGCAAAAAGCGCTGGATCAGCTGGTTAAAGACAAAACCGTGTTGATTATCGCTCACCGATTTTCCACCATTGTGGGCGCGCATTGCATTTATGTGTTGGAAAACGGCAGCATTGCCGAACAAGGCACGCATCAAACACTCTTAGAACAAAAAGGACGTTATGCAGCGTTTTGGCAATGCCAACAAGGCAACATCACTCACTAAACAAGATTGGGCGATCCTTGCCACGACTGCCGGCTTTAAATTTTGCGTAGTGGCGTTTTATATGATTGGCCTCATCACCATGTTAAAAGAGATGGGGTTCGATCTTAAACAGCTTAGTTGGTTCTATTTGCTTGGTGGAATGGAAATGGCGAAATTCATCGTTTCACCGTTAATTGAACGCTATCGTCTCAAGCGTATCGGGCAATTTCGCGGCTGGCTATGCCTTTCCTCGCTAATCATTTTTATTGCCCTATTCATGTTGAATTTCATCCAACCGCAACGGGATTTTACGCTGCTTATGGTGGCGTGTGTGCTATTGAACCTAAGCAGTCTATTTTTCGGTTGTGCAACGCTAGGATTAACCTGTGCCATCCTGCCTTTTGAGCAACGTGGCTTTGGCGGTGTCATTCAGGTGATCGCAGGACGAGTGGGTAAAATGCTTGGCGGCGGTTTGGTGTTACTGATTTATCATCATTACGGCTGGCAAAGTGCGGTGGATTTAATCAGTGTTTTTGCGCTACTGCTGCTCCTACAAATCAGCCTATATTCAGAACCTACAGTTACGGCTGAATCGCAAAATCCGCCATTGCATTTTTTATTCACACGGTTTTTCCACTTTTGGCAACAACCGCACATTTCATTTCGTTGGTTGATTTTATTGTTATTTGTGTTTATTCCCAGCGGCATGGTGGTCAGTAGTTTCATTCCGCGTCTAAATGCCTTGGGCTGGAGCAGCCAACACATTGGGCTATTACTTTCCGTATTCGAACCCCTTTGTGCTATCGCCTTTGCGCCGCTAAGTGGTCTATTACTCAAAAAATATTCTCGGGTTTCTGTCACCCAATGGGTATTATTTAGCCAAATCTTTGCCTTCTGCTTATTTATTTTATTTGAATATGTCGGCACGGATTTTCCTTATCTTATCGCCGCGCCGATTTTATTGTTAAGCATCACATACGCGTTGCTGGTGCCGTGCTTGCTCGCCATGATTATGGATAAATCCAATCAAACTTACGCCACGCTCGACAGCGCATTGCAATTCTCTGTCGCCCTCTTCGGCGCCTACCTAGCAGGCTTTGTCTCCCTCCGTCTCGCGCATGCCTTTGACTATCTCACAGTTTACCTCGCCGCCACCTTCATTGCCGTTGGAATATGGCAATTTTTTGGATGCCGAAAAGAAGCATTATCATAAATTTACAAAGCTTCATGACAAAAATCCTCGGTTACAAATAATATTGACGAATTAGAGCAGGTAAATACATGGCTATATTCGTTATCATAACGAGGTATGTATTAAACTCAGATTAAACAATTTGAGCTCTGTGCAGGACAGAGCTCAATATTTAATATCTGTCCACGTTTTGGGACAGATTAAAGTGCGGTCGTTTTTTTAGGTATTTTTACCAACTATAGTTGAGTTTTACACCAAATTGGTTCTGTTTCTCTTTGTTTTTACCTCGGCTATTGCCAGCATACATTGAGACTTTCCAAGGTTTATAACCAAAACTGATGTTTGCTTCATGGTAAGTGTAGTGCCCAAATGTTTGCTCAAACTCTTGTCCATTAATACGTTGGCTATAAGATTTATTTCCCGTTGAAACATAGTAACTCGAGATCTCTGGTGTAATTTCCAAGCCATTGACGTTAAAGTGGTAACCTACTTTTACACCGGTATGGTAGGTCGGTAATTTGATTGCCGGGTTTTTCACAATAACGCCGTTTAATTCGCCTTCACTTGAGCTGAATTGGTGATAACGAACTCCTAGCATTGGTGTAATTTGCAGACCATTTATCATAACGTCATAAGCCATATTAAGACCAACATTTACGATATTGCGATCAAATTTATGTTCGCCGTCAATTTTGCTGCGCGACCAACCGTAGCTTGTATCAATAGCCCAACTAAATCGATCGATTTGCTGTTTTGCATACAGGGTTGCTAAGGAGAGGGTGTTTTTACCATTTAATGATGAAAACTCATTATTGGTTTGTGCGTGGGTTACCATCGCCCCTAATACAACACCATTCGTCATTTCTGGTGTTTCTGCACCTAATGCAACCTGATTACTTTTACTGTGGAAGTTTTTGTAATCATCTGAATGATATTTATGATTACTGTTGTTATAAGAAAGCCACATGCCAGAACGTTGAGTCAAAATTGTTCGATCTAAACGTGAAGCTAACTGAAGATTAAGTGCGGTCAACATCGCTGTATCAGATAGGACAGCATTGGTATTCGCACTGATAATATCTTTTTGTTTGTATGTCACAGGTTTTGTTGCATTATGTTGACGAGCCTCTTCGGCTAAGCGAGCAGCCTCTTTTTCTTTCGCGATACGCTCTGCTTCTAATCGCGCTAATTCACGTTGACGTGCTTCTTCAGCTAAACGAGCCGCTTCTTTTTCTTTGGCGATGCGTTCAGCTTCGAGACGGGCTTGTTCCTCTTTCTCTTTAGCGATACGCTCCGCTTCTAAGCGCGCTAATTCACGTTGACGTGCTTCTTCAGCTAAACGAGCCGTTTCTTTTTCTTTCGCGATGCGCTCTGCTTCGAGGCGTGCTTGTTCCTCTTTCTCTTTAGCAATACGTTCTGCCTCTAAGCGCGCCAATTCACGTTGACGTGCTTCTTCGGCTAAACGAGTCGCTTCTTTCTCTTTGGCGATGCGTTCTGCTTCGAGACGGGCTTGTTCCTCTTTCTCTTTGGCAATACGCTCTGCCTCTAAGCGCGCCAATTCACGTTGACGTCCTTCTTCAGCTAAACGAGCCGCTTCTTTTTGTTTCGCGATGCGTTCTGCTTCAAGACGTGCTTGTTCCTCTTTCTCTTTGGCAATACGCTCTGCTTCTAAGCGAGCCAATTCACGTTGGCGAGCCTCTTCGGCTAAACGAGCTGCCTCTTTTTCTTTCGCGATGCGCTCTGCTTCAAGACGGTCTTGTTCCTCTTTCTCTTTGGCAATACGCTCTGCTTCTAAGCGCGCCAATTCACGTTGACGTGCTTCTTCAGCTAAACGAGCCGCTTCTTTTTCTTTGGCGATACGTTCTGCTTCAATTTTTTCGTTTTCTAACTTGGCATTGTAGAGTCGGAAAATACCATCTTGTTCAATCAAACTATAAACGTAGGCACCAAGATCTACATGATTTCTGGCTAATGATACTTTTAATGCCGGATCTCTGGTTGCTTTAGACGCATCCAGTAAATCAAGTTTTTCATATTTAGCTTCACCACCGCTATCTTTAACATCTAGTACAAAATTACCGCTTGCCTGATGGGTTACAGTAACTTTATCGCCGCGTTGATTTGTAAGTGCAGAAGTATAATGAAATTCTCCTTCGCCGCTTAATTCATTAATTGTTAAGTGATTATAGACTGTGGGATTTGCATGGTTATTTAAGAAAATATGGCTTTTTTCTAAATTTAAGCGTGCAGTTTGGCTATCACCGGTCAGTGTCCAATTCGTATTTTCTGTCAGTCTTACTTGGCTGTTTCCGATGCCGTTAATCGTCCCGAATAAATGAGCTTTACCTAAAATAAGTTGAGCATTGTCAGTGAGTTGCGTATTGCCACGGATTTCGGTTGCTGTAAAGCTATCCAATGCTTTGGTTGAAATGACCTCATTGCTACAAGTGACTTTTCCTGTGTAATCAGAGCGAATACAAACAGGATCATTGTTTTTATAGCCTAAATGTATTTGACCATTTTGGCTTGCATTGAAGTTGGCATTAACTTGGGCAACGTTACGGCTACTATAAAAGACAGAATTATTGTTTACATTAATGCTGTTGGCATTAAAAGTGCGGTTAATCCATTCATCATCAAAGACGACATCTTTCCCTTTGTTACCATTTAAATAATCATTGGCATGAGGAACAGGTCTGCCGGAGAATAGCGCAATACCCTGATTTAATGTGACGTCTCCGTTAAGCTGACTACCGCCGGTAAACAGGAAAGTGGACTGGTTGTTTACGGCATTGATATTAACGTTTAATTTTCCGTTATGGAGAGAGGCATTTGTTTCACCTAAATAGCCATCAAAAGCATTAATCGTTGCATCTGGTCGTTGTGTTTCCCTTTGGGTAACAATATTAATTGCTTCTTCACGATCCGTTGCTACGATTTCCCAATCGTCTGTACTGCCTTGATCCGGCTTACAAGGGAATGAGGCTTTCATATTGCCGTGTTTAGAAACAAAGTAACGATTTTCACAGCCATTTTGCCAATGATATAAGTGATCTCCTGCGGGGCGGTTTGAATTCTGAACTTCACGAATCTTCACTTGTTCCGGGAAAAATAAGTTTTGGCCTGTCAGAGTAAGCGTTGATGCTTGATTCTCATTATGATTGACAATCATTGCACCTTCATCAACATTGCGAATTCGTTTAAATGTTAAGTTATTCCCGTTAAGATCTAAACGACCGCCACGGAAACCAAAATAGATACGATCCGGATTAACTTGTTCGGCATCATTTAAAATAACCGTTGAACGACCACTCACAATACCGACTTCTTTAAATGCCTGTTTATTGCCATTTTCATCTGCTTGTTGGTTTAAAATAACGGTACCGTCACCAACGCTGATTTTTCCGTCATTTTTTCCGGTTCCATTAACATGCAATGTACCGCGACCAATTTTAGATAAAATGTCGTTATTGCGAATTTGCCAATTAACTTGTTTTCCCTCACCAACGGATATTCCTGCACCTGTCCATGCGGTATTTGTACTTTGTCCGCTGACTGTATAATCCCCGTTAAAATAAAGCCCGCCAGCGCCTTGATTAATATCGCCTTTAAGTTTTAATAAACCATTATTCCCGTTTAAATAAGCGGTTTTACCATAGTTAAGTTGTTCTTCTGCTGTTTTTAAAGAGGCATCAATTAAATCAACGACTAAGGTTTTATTGTTATTTCTTGTACTACGAATCGTACTGGTTTTATCTGCTGCTTCCCAAATGAACTCTTCATTGTTATCTGCAGAAATTTGACCCGCAATATCTTCAGCATATCGCTGTTGATTAAAATCATTGCGATAAATAATGTATTCCTGCCAAGTGGTGTTTTTATACCCACCCCAATAGGTATAAGTCCCTAAAAAGACCCATTTATTTTGTTGTTTATCAAATGTAAAAATTGGTGAGCCGCTGTCTCCTGGAACAGCATAGTTGGTAAGCGGTTTATCAAATAAATTGCCGTATAAATCGAGGAATCCCTGTTTTTTAGGCTGTAAGTCATAGGATTGTCCACCGATGGCGTAGTTATAAGCACCTTGTAATTCTTCACGGTTTTTATCTGCGCTTTCACGGAATTGTGTTCCTGCCCCGACTCTGAGCATATAAGGGAAACGGGCTGTATCCATGTAAGTATTCGGATCCGTTCCTGCCGTTGTTGTTGGCATTGGAACAACTTCAGTGACAAAACGGTGTAAGCGAGGAGAATGATAGTCTTCATGGCGACGATCATATTTCCACCAAATATCTGGAGGACCGTCATTATTTCTGTCCACTAATCTGTAAGTGTCATCAGGAATGTCGCTATGACCGGTTTTTATACCAAAGCGAACATTTTTGTAACCGCTGTTATGTTTTACGCTCACGACATACTGCGGATCAACGAGAGTCGCGACACGCATTTGCACATCAACAGGGCTAAAGTCGATCATCGGTAAATTCGGTAAAAGGGTACCCAACGCATTGCCGTTTTTATCCCGGATTTCCACATTCGTTGCGCCGACATGGAATTTACCTTTGTTTTCGGCGAAATCACGGAAGATTTGATAATCCACATCGCTGCGTACAATGGCAGCAAAGGCGGACGGATGTAATGCCAGAGCAATAGAGGAGGCTGTAAGCGTGCGACAAAGTGGTTTTAATAATTTTTTCATAAAGACCTTAGATATCGATTTAATAATGCTTGTACGTTTTTATATGAGAAAATTTAGGGGGGGTACATATAAAAGTGCGGTGCGTTTTGCAAAACTTTTGAAAAACGCACCGCACTTTTTAGATTTTAAACGAATTAATGTGTGCTCGTGCTGGTTGTTGTTCTATTGGCACGTTTACGATCCGTTTCCGTTAATAATTTTTTACGGATGCGGATAGATTGCGGAGTGATTTCCACCAATTCGTCATCATCAATAAATTCGATGGCTTGTTCAAGGCTGAATTTGATTGGTGTAGTTAACGCAATGGCATCATCTTTACCGGAAGCACGCATATTGGTGAGTTTCTTCCCTTGCAAGCAGTTCACGGTTAAGTCATTAGAACGGCTATGAATACCGATGATTTGACCTTCGTAAACTTCGGTACCGTGATCGATCATCAGTTTGCCACGTTCTTGCAAGCCCCATAACGCATAAGCCAAGGCTTTACCTGTCGCGTTGGAAATTAATACACCATTTTTACGCTGACCGATTTCGCCCGGTTTTACATCGTCATAATGACTAAAACTGGAGTAAAGCAGACCGGTTCCTGATGTCATGGTCATGAATTCATTACGGAAACCGATTAAGCCACGGCTTGGGATCACATATTCTAAACGCGTACGCCCTTTACCGTCCGGCACCATGTCTTTTACTTCACCTTTGCGGATACCTAAGGCTTCCATTACCGCGCCTTGGTGTTGTTCTTCAATGTCGATGGTAACTTGCTCAAACGGCTCTTGTTTGTGTCCGTCAACTTGTTTGAAGATAACTTTTGGGCGGGATACGGCTAATTCGTAGCCTTCGCGACGCATATTTTCGATTAACACGGATAAATGCAATTCACCACGACCGGAAACACGGAATTCATCCGGGTTTGGGGTTTCTTCTACGCGCAATGCGACGTTATGCACAAGCTCTTTGTTTAAGCGCTCTAAAATCTGACGAGATGTCACATATTTACCTTCTTTACCGCAGAATGGTGAGGTGTTTACGCAGAAGAACATGGTCACAGTAGGCTCATCAACGCTTAATGCCGGTAAGGCTTCCACGTTATTGATATCGCAAATGGTATCGGAAATATTGAGTTCACCAAGACCGGTAATCGCCACGATATCGCCTGCGCTGGCAATGTCTTCTTCATAGCGTTGTAATCCAAGGTGGCCTAATACTTGTCCGATTTTACCGGTGCGGGTTTTACCGAAACTGTCGATGATTGTCACACTTTGGTTTGGTTTTACTGTACCACGTTTAATACGACCAATACCGATAACGCCCACATAATTGTTGTAGTCAAGTTGGGAGATTTGCATTTGGAACGGTGCATCAAGTTCCACTTTTGGAGGTTCAACATGTTCAACAATGGCTTCAAATAACGGGGTCATGTCGGCGGCTAAATCTTCGTGATCTAGACCAGCTACGCCATTTAAGGCGGACGCGTAAATAATCGGGAAATCTAACTGTTCATCGGTAGCACCAAGATTAACGAATAAATCGAACACTTGATCGACCACCCAATCAGGGCGTGCACCGGGGCGGTCAACTTTGTTAATGACCACGATTGGTTTTAAGCCATGAGCAAAGGCTTTTTGCGTCACAAAACGGGTTTGTGGCATTGGACCGTCAAAGGCATCCACCACCAATAATACGGAATCCACCATGGAGAGTACGCGTTCAACTTCACCACCGAAGTCTGCGTGTCCCGGAGTATCCACAATATTAATGCGGTAGCCGTTCCAATTAATGGCGGTATTTTTCGCTAAAATAGTAATGCCGCGCTCTTTTTCTAAATCGTTGGAATCCATCACGCGCTCATCGGTATCACCGCTACGAGAGGCTTCCAATGTGCCGGATTGTTGTAATAATTTATCCACTAAAGTTGTTTTGCCGTGGTCAACGTGGGCAATGATTGCGATATTGCGCAATTTGTTAATGTCTATTTGATCTGTCATTGAGAATTCTTAAGCCTAAGCTAATAATAAAAAATAGGTAATTTTCTGACTGCACTTTTACTGCCAAAAATGCGAAAGGCGCAGATTATACAACTTTTTATGAGAGGCTGCTATGCGTAAATAGGAGAAAATTTACACAATAAAAGACGTGACTTTATGAAAAATAAAAAAGGGATTTAATGAAGAAAATTCAACTGAATGTATGAAATACTTTTATGAAATTGAGGCAGAATATGCTATTTTTATGCGCATTCTTTTTCCCTTTTTATCTTAATTAACCCACGTCTTAGAGGATTTACTAGTATGTCTAACGCGATTGACAATGTGTTTAAACTCATTGAAGAAAATGACATCAAATTTGTGTTGCTTCGTTTTACCGATATTCAAGGCAAAGAACATGGTGTTTCTTTGCCTGTGAATTTGGTTGACGAGGATTTATTTGAAGACGGCAAAATGTTTGACGGCTCTTCTGTGGAAGGTTGGAAGGCCATCAATAAAGCAGATATGCTTTTAATGCCGATTGCCGAAACAGCCGTTGTCGATCCGTTTGCACAGATTCCAACTTTATCCCTCCGTTGTAGCATTTTTGAACCGACCACCATGCAAAGCTATGATCGTGACCCGCGTTCAATCGCACTTCGCGCGGAAAATTATATGCGTTCCACCGGTGTGGCAGATCACGTCTTTTTCGGGCCGGAACCGGAATTTTTCCTCTTTGATGATGTGCGTTTTGACGTGTCAATGAACGGCAATGCTTACCACGTGGATGATGTTGAAGCCGCATGGAACACCAACAAGTGTTATGAAAACGGCAACAATGCCTATCGTCCGCTGAAAAAAGGCGGCTATTGCGCGGTGGCACCGATTGATACGGCACATGATATTCGTTCCGAGATGTGTTTGTTAATGGAAGAAATGGGCTTGGTGATTGAAGCGCACCATCATGAAGTCGCCACGGCCGGTCAAAATGAAATTGCGACCAAGTTCAATACGTTAACGTTGAAAGCGGATGAAACTCAAATTTATAAATACATCGTACGTAATGTGGCAAAGGAATATGGTAAAACCGCCTGTTTCATGCCGAAACCGATTACCGGTGATAATGGTTCTGGCATGCACTGTAATATGTCCTTGAGCAAAGACGGCAAAAATATTTTCCAAGGGGATAAATATGCAGGCCTTTCAGAGACCGCACTTTATTACATCGGCGGTATCATCAAACACGCAAAAGCGTTAAATGCCTTTACCAACCCAAGCACCAACTCTTATAAACGTTTGGTGCCGGGCTTTGAAGCGCCGGTGTTATTGGCGTATTCCGCAAGCAATCGTTCGGCGTCCATTCGTATTCCGGCTGTGACTAGTCCGAAAGCCATTCGTGTGGAAGCTCGCTTCCCAGATCCGTTGGCTAACCCGTATTTAGCGTTTGCCGCATTATTAATGGCGGGCTTAGATGGCGTAGTGAACAAAATTCATCCGGGCGATGCCATGGACAAAAACCTCTATGATTTGCCACCGGAAGAATTAAAAGATATTCCTGCTGTCGCAAGTTCATTAGAAGAAGCATTAAACGCCTTAGAAAAAGATTTTGAATTCTTAACACAAGGCAATGTTTTCACAAAAGATTTCATTCAAGCCTTCATTGGCATAAAACGCAAGGAAGTTGAACGTTTGAACATGACGCCACATCCGGTAGAATTTGAAATGTATTACTAATAGCGTAAAAAATAAAGGCGGTTTGATACCGCCTTTATTTTTGCTTAAAAGTGCGGTTAGAAAAACAAATGAATTTTTAACCGCACTTAGAGACTTTAGCATTCCATGCCTAAGCGTTTACGCATTTTTGTATTCAATACTTCTACAAAGATAGAAAAGCCCATAGCGAAGTAAATATAAGCTTTCGGTACATGGAAACCGAAACTTTCGATAATTAACGTAATACCGATCAGAATCAAAAAGGCGAGAGCCAGAATTTTGAAGGTCGGGTGGCTTTCGACAAACTCACCGATTGGTTTCGCGGCAAACATCATCATACCCACGGCAATAATAATGGCGCTGACCATAATGCCAATTTGATTGACCATGCCCACGGCGGTAATGACCGAATCCAGTGAGAACACGATATCAAGCAAGGCAATTTGAATTAACACACCGATAAAACTCACTTTTTTGCTGATTTCATGGTGTTCTTCTTCCGTGTGCGGTGTCATCGCTTCACGAATTTCATTAGTACTTTTAACGATTAAGAACAAACCGCCGAAAAATAGAATTAAATCTCGTCCCGAAACACCTTTACCAAAGAGCTCAAACAGAGGCTCTGTCAGGTGCATCATCCAAGAAAGGGTCAATAGGAGTAAAATTCGAGTGCCCATGGCAAGGCTTAAGCCGATAATACGCCCCGGTTGACGTTGTTTTTCCGGTAATTTGGCAACTAGAATGCTGATCAAAATAATATTGTCGATACCCAACACAATTTCCAGTGCGGTAAGGGTAAATAAGGCGACTAACGCCTCAGGGCTGAATAACCATTCAAACATAATGCTTCCTTAAAGTATAAATGGGTGCGCGATCATATAGCGTTGACGATGAAATGAAAAGAGGCTAAGTGTGTTGCTGTACAAATTGTTGCAGAATTTCGTGGGTAAATGCTTTACGCAAATAAAAGCCCAGTGGAAGCGTATCGATAATTTCGCCATGTTTGCCGATACCTTTGGTTAACGACTTACTGTTAGCGCCTTTGGGACGAAGTTGCAAGACTTCGCCTAAACGCGCATTAATTTTATCCAGTTGACCTAACACGATGTAATCCATGAGTTCTTCCCAGTCTCGTTGTAGTTGGCGTTCTTGGTGTTCGCTAGGTTGCCAGAGAATAGGCGTACCGATGTGTCGTTCTGCCAAGGGAATAGAACGGCTTCCTTCTATGGGAATCCAAAGCACGCAGGACAACTTATGGCGCACATGGGAATTTTGCCAATTCACACCGCGATTTTGAGTGAGCGGTGCAAGGCTCACGAACGTGGTTTCCAAAGGGTAGCCTTGCGCGTTAATGGGGATTGTTTTTAATTCAATCCCCAAATGGCGAAAGTCCTGTTCGGCTTTGCTGCCTGCCGTCGCGCCTAACGCTGTTTCGAGTAACATTCCTACCCAGCCTTTATCGCGTTTTAAATCTGGTGGCACAGGAATGCCGAGTTGTGTCGCTAATTCGCCAAAACTGAGTCCGGCAATGGCTTGCGCGCGTGAAAGAAGTTCTTCAGTCGTTTTTGGGATCATTGGTGATATTTCTTAAAAAAACGAGGTTTAACGGTTTCTTTTCCTTTATCAATATAAGGGATATTTTCCAGCTGGAGCAGAAAACGTTTAGCGACTAAGCCACCACCAAATCCGGTCAGCGTTCCGTCTTTGCCTAAAATTCGATGACAAGGAATGATAATACTGATCGGGTTGCTCCCGACGGCGCCGCCTACCGCACGCACGGCATTGGGGTTGTCAATGCGTTTGGCCAACTCGCCATAACTTGTCGTTTCGCCATGGCCGATTTGGCGTAGAGCTTGCCAAATGCGTTGCTGAAATGGTGTGCCTTGCGGTGCTAGCGGAATGTCATCAAAACGTTCCGGTTCCCCGTTAAAATAGCGAGCCAGCGCCTCGCAAACTTGTGCAAATAAAGGCAGCTCGTTGTTTTCCTGCCATTTGGGATTCGGTGCAAATTGTTCCAGTTCACAATCTAAATGTGTCAAACACTTGCCATCGGAAAGCATCAGCAATTTGCCGATAGGCGAGGGGTAATAACGGTAAAAAAGTGCGGTCATATTTTTCTCTGTTTTACAAAAATAAAAGCGTACCGAAGTACGCTGATATTATGCGGAATTTTTATGCCGATTAGAAACGGTAATTAAGATTTAAACCGTAAAGGTTGGCAGAGGCTTTTGTGGTGTAATCGGCTTCAACAACGAGCAAGCCTTTAATATTTTGTGTTTCAACAAAGTGTTTTTTCTTGCCACGTAAATGAGAAAAACCTACATCAACAGATAAATCCGGTGTGAATTTATAGGTTGCACCTAAGCTATACCACATACGATCTGTGTCAGGAATTGACGCAGATAAATGTTTTTTGCTTGCTGCTTGATCGTATGCTAAACCGGCACGTAAAGTGAGCGCATCACTGAAGTTATAGGTTGTACCAACAGCAAAGCGAGAATTGTTTTTGTATTCTTCTTTCTTCGCAAAAGCTTCATAGCCGGAGCCATCTTGATATGTACCACGTAATTCTTTGAAACGGTTCCATTCCGTATATTTATAGCTATAGTGAACCGCCCAGTGATCGGTTAGTTGATGGAAACCGGAGAATTCCCAGTAGGCGGGTAATTTTAAGGTTAAGCTACCTTCAGCGACATAAGGCGTTAATGCACCTTGATGTTGTTGTAAGCTAAGTGCATTGCGATCGGTAAAGTCAATATCGATTTTGGAGTGATAAGCTAAACCAAGGCGGTTATCTTGGTTAAATTCATACACTAAACCGGCATTCCAACCAAATCCCCAAGCATTATCTTTTAAATGTACGAGGGCGTCCTGTTTATCTAAGCTTTTTAAGTTATTGATGGTTTTTTGGGCTAAAGCATCGGCTACTGCTTGTGAAACATTTGGATTTTTAGCTTGAATTGCGCCACTTAATCGGCTTCTTACATTGCTTTCGCCCATGACTGCGAGCATATTTTTAACACCGGTAATGGCAATCCCTGCAGTACGTTCAACTTCAGCTTTGGCATAAACACCATTAATTCCTAGACCGGCAGTTAAATTATCGGTGATTTTGTATGAACCGCTTAGGTTTAAGTTAATTGTTGTTAAATCGGTTACGCCACCGAAAATGCCGGCATCGTAGTCACGAGAGTATTCACTTTTTAAACCAAAGTTAACATTCATTCCCGCGCCTAAAGCAAATTTGTCATTTATTGGAGAAACAAAATACATATTAGGGATAAAGGCGCCTGGAACAACGCTATTTGCATTTGCGTTTCCGGTTGCAAGCTTTAATCCGCTTGCGGTGGTAGCCGTTACCGGACCATACATATGAATGCGTGAGTCTACATAAACACCGCCTGCAGAAAATTCTTTTTGTTTGAAGAGACTCATTAATGCCGGGTTAGTGGCGACTACAGAGGCGTTATCTGCCATTGCCGCTTCACCTGCGTAAGCGCGACCTAAACCGGATGTGGAGACCTCTGATAATTGGAATGCTGCAGCGGATGCACCTGTTGCCGCACTGAAAAGAAGTGTAGAGAGGAGTGTTTTTGTCAATTTGCTCGTTGTCATTTTATTCCCTTTTTTACGCTCGCCCGAAGGTGACGTCTGGTCAATGTTTATTGGTTGTTATTTAAAAGCTGGTCATTCTAAAAAAGGCAGGGAGAGGGAGCAACGTTCTTTTCGATTTTTATAAAGTGTTCAGACCAGTCAAACTAGAAAAGTGCGGTCAAATTTTGTGTTGTATTTTAATAATTGCTAAACTAGTTGAAAATATCAACTGATTTTATAAAGGAGAGAATATGAGTTCATTAAAATGGCAAGCTGAAGAAGCTAAAGTATGTTGCTGTGTTGATGTCGGCACCGTCATTGATGGTTCTGATTGTACTATTGATTTTGAACAGGTGTATGCCACGGAAGATCAGGCAAAAGAAGCATTAGCCTATTTGACTGAAAAAGCACGCGCGGCAGAAAGTGAGCCTTGTACCATTCGCAGCGAAATAAGTGCGGTGGAAAATGGCGTTAAATTGAAAGCCACCTTTGAATTTTGCTGCCAAGCAGAATCGATGATTTTCCAACTTTCTACTCGATAATTTATCGTGTAAAAAAGAAAGGCTTAAGTTTGAAGACTTAAGCCTTTCTTTTTTTAGGTTCTGAAATTATGCTTCTTCACTTTCTTCTGAGAAACGCTCAATTCGCGCGCCTAAGCCACGCAGTTTTTCCTCAATACGCTCATAACCACGATCGATGTGATAGATACGATCGACGATAGTTTCACCTGTGGCAATACATCCCGCAAGGACAAGGCTAATGGAGGCGCGTAAATCGGTTGCCATGACTTCAGCACCGGACAAGTGAGCAACACCGTGGCAAATCGCCGTATTCCCTTCAATTTCAGCTTTTCCTCCCATACGAATCAATTCTGGAATGTGCATGAAACGATTTTCAAAAATAGTTTCAGTGATGATACTCGTGCCGTTTGCCACCATGTTCAATAAGGTGAACTGCGCTTGCATATCCGTTGGGAAACCAGGATAAGGTGCGGTGCGAATATTGACTGCTTTTGGACGGTTTCCAAGCATATCTAGAGTGATTGTATCTTCAGTGACATCAATTTGGGCACCGGCTTCACGTAATTTATCGATCACAGCATCTAAGGTGTTGGCTTTAGTGTTTTTACAAACGATACGTCCACCAGAAATTGCTGCAGCGACTAAAAATGTTCCGGTTTCAATACGATCCGGCACAACGCTGTGCTCACAACCGGTTAAGCGTTCTACACCTTCGATAGTAATAGCGTCTGAACCTGCACCGCTAATTTTTGCCCCCATCTTATTTAGGAATTCTGCCGTATCGGCAATTTCCGGTTCACGTGCAGCATTTTCAATAACGGTTGTTCCTTTAGCTAAGGTCGCGGCAATCATGATGGAAAGGGTGGCGCCTACGCTGACTTTTTCCATCACGATACGAGTCCCGATTAGACGGCTATCGACATAGGCTTTTACATAGCCGTCTTCAAGTACAATTTTGGCGCCAAGACGTTCCAAGCCACTGATATGCAAATCTACCGGACGAGCACCAATGGAACAGCCACCCGGCAAAGACACTTGGCCTTGATTGAAACGTGCAACTAATGGCGCTAACGCCCAAATTGAGGCACGCATGGTTTTTACCAATTCGTATGGCGCAATGAAATGATTGATTTTGGAAGCATCTAAACGTACGACACCTTGTGCGCTACGCTCAATCTCAACACCTAATTGGCGTAAGATTTTTAGTGTTGTTTCAATGTCTTTAAGATCCGGTACATTGGTTAATGTAACAGGTTCGGTAGCCAGAATTGCAGCAAAAAGAATAGGTAATGCGGCATTTTTAGCACCTGAAATATCAACGGTGCCTTTCAAACATGATTGTCCATAAACACGAAATTTTTGCATGAGAATATCCTGTGGAAATTAGGCAGGTTGGTTAAGTAAGCGTTCGCGTTTCCATTTTTCAACGGTATAAGTGCGGATAGAAAGCGCGTGAATTTCATTACTGGAAATGTGCTCTAAAAGCGGAGCATAAATCATTTGCTGTTGTTTGACTTTGGAGAGCCCTGCAAATTGATCACTGACAGCAATGACACCATAATGTGCGTTTTC
This sequence comes from Aggregatibacter sp., assembly GCF_057314075.1. Lineage (NCBI taxonomy): Bacteria > Pseudomonadati > Pseudomonadota > Gammaproteobacteria > Pasteurellales > Pasteurellaceae > Aggregatibacter > Aggregatibacter sp. Next base: position 100,084 of record NZ_DBHLAR010000007.1, read on the forward strand.
ACCTTGCACATAGACTTCGTCAAGATTAAGCGCTTCTTTTAAAATTCTTTCGATTTCTTGAGTTTCCATTAAATATTTCCATCTTGTGGGATAAATTGAGCAAGCCAATCGGATAGGCCGAAAAGATCTGCCAATGTCAGTAATTCTGAAGGTGGGTACTGTAAAACTTGTACACGACCTTTAAGCAATCGGGTTTGGTTGTGTTGTAAAAAGTCACACAATACAGCAAAACCAGCAGAATCTATGCGAGTAACCTGGCTTAAGTCCCAATAGATATTTTGTTCTGCCGATGGTTTTCCCAATAAAAAAGAAGCACGTTGCTGCCATAGTGGCAACAACGTGTTACGAGATAACTCTCCTGATAATTGGAGCGTCATTCTATCATTATTTACTTGCGATGCCCAACGTAAACTTTGTGTCTGTTGCATGGCTTATTTGCTCAGTGTAATTGGCGTATCAGCAGCTTTTTGGAGTTGTGCACTGAGAGCATCCAATCCTTGTTTGCGAATGATCGGGCTCCATTCTTGTTGCTTGGTATTTACCATGCTCGCACCGCCTGCGGTCATGTCATACACCTGCCATTGTCCTGTTTTACTGTTTTTATACCAATAGAAATCGACATTTAACGGTGGTTGATTATTCGGCTGTGCCACTTTGACATTCACAATCGCAAGGCTACCGGATTCTTCTTTCATTTTGCCGATTTGGATACTTTGATCGCTATACATGGTTAATACTTGGGCATAAACCTGTTCAATGTATTTGTCCAATACAGCGAAATAACGATCTCGTTGTTCTTGCGTAACGGTTTGATAGTTTTGTCCCAAAATTTTAGAGCCGGCATATTTCACATGAACGTAAGGCATTAAATCTTGACGCACGATAGTTTTTAAATAGTTTGGATCTTGTTTAATTTTGTGTTGACTGCTTTTGATGTCATTAAACAACTTATTGGATACTTTCTGCGTTAAATCATAGGGCGTATCTTCAGCCATGGCTTGTTGTACAGCAAAAAGTGCGGTGAAAATAACTAATGTTTTTGCTAACCAGTATTTTACATTTTTCAACATTGAGAGTTTCTCCTATCACGTTATTTATTCGTCGCTTCCGAGGTTTCGGTAGCTTCTTTTTTCTCTTTATCGCCATATAAGAATTGACCAATCAAATCTTCTAATACCATGGCAGACTTCGTATCGATGATTTTATCGCCGTCTTTCAACATTGCAATTTCGCCATCATCAAAGCCAATGCTGAGGGCAATATATTGCTCACCCAATAAACCGGCTGTTTTAATGGATAACGAGCTGGTTTCTGGGATCTTATTGTATTCTTGGTTGATAGCAATAGTTACTTTGGGCAAATAGCTTTGCGGATCCAATTCAATTTCGGAGACACGCCCCACAACAACACCACCTACTTTAAGTGGTGCGCGGACTTTAAGACCACCGATATTATCAAAAGTCGCATATACACGATACGATTTGGTTTCGCTGAAGCCTTGCACATTAGCTACTTTTAACCCTAAAAAAATCAGTGAGCCAATACCAAGCAGTAAAAATAAACCCACCCAAAATTCATATTTAATAGTTTGTCGCATAAGATTTCCTTACAAACAGAGATTAATTTGCGCCGAACATAATGGCGGTCAGCACAAAGTCTAAACCGAGGACGACTAATGAAGCATGCACTACCGTTCTGGTCGTAGCTTTGCTGATGCCTTCGGAGGTTGGAATACAATCGTAGCCGTTAAATAACGCAATCCAAACGACCGCGATGGCGAAAAATATACTTTTAATCGTGCCGTTTAAAATATCATGACTCCACGTCACTGAACTTTGCATCACGGACCAGAAACTGCCGGCATCCACGCCTTTCCAATCGACACCGACTAAAGAACCGCCCCAAATACCGATGGCGATAAAAATGATAGAAAGAATCGGCATGGCAATAATTCCTGCCCAAAAACGTGGCGCAATGACGCGACGTAACGGATCAACTGCCATCATTTCCAAGCTGGATAATTGTTCCGTGGCTTTCATTAAACCAATTTCAGCAGTTAATGCAGAGCCTGCGCGCCCGGCGAATAAAAGTGCGGTCACAACCGGGCCTAATTCTCGAAGCAAGGATAAGGCGACCAATTGCCCTAAACTGGTTTCCGCTGAGAAATCCACCAAAACCACATACCCTTGTAAACCAAGCACCATGCCGATAAATAAACCGGAAAGCATGATGATTAATAAAGACTGTACACCAAGTACATGTAATTGTTTGATAAACAAAGGAAAATGTTTTCGGATTTGCGGTTTTCCAATTAATGCGCCAAACAGTAAAAAACCGGCACGTCCAAGGGCTCGTCCAAAATCAATGGCGTGACGGCCAAGCGTTGAAATCAAATTTCCTAACATTCGAATAGCTCCTCAAGGTAATTCGGTGCCGGATAATGAAAATGCACAGGACCATCAGCATGCCCTTGCAGGAATTGGGTGACTTGAGGATCTTGGCTTGCCAGTAATTGAGCAGATGTCCCTTCAGCAATCACATGTTTATCCGCAATGATGTAGGCGTAATCGGCAATGCTTAAAAGTTCCTGCACATCATGAGAAACGACGATGGAGGTAAGGTTTAAAGCCTCATTCAAGCGTTTGATTAAACTAATAATGACGCCCATGCTAATTGGGTCTTGTCCGGTGAACGGTTCATCGAACATGATTAAATCGGGATCTAATGCAATCGCGCGGGCAAGCGCGGCTCGTCGAGCCATCCCTCCGGAAAGTTCGGACGGCATTAAATCGGCAGCCCCACGTAATCCCACCGCTTCTAATTTCATTAATACCATTTGACGAATTAATGAGGGCGGTAGATTCGTGTGTTCGCGAATGGCGAAGGCTACATTATCGAAGGTGGAAATATCGGTAAATAACGCACCGGATTGGAATAGCATGCCCATGCGTTTACGCACTTCATAAAGTTCGCTGTTAGACAGTTTGCAAATATCTTGCCCGTCAAACAGGATTTCACCTTCATCAGGGATGAGTTGTCCACCAATCAGTTTTAATAACGTGGTTTTACCAATGCCGGAAGGGCCCATAATGGCTGTGATTTTACCGCGTGGTACACGCAAGTTGAGATCGCGATAAATCACACGTTCGCCACGTTTAAACGTCAGGTGTTTAACTTCGATTAAAGCGTCGTTCATAAAACCTTAATTATGAGAAGGCTTGAGCGCCTTGAGTGAATAAAAAATGAGTTGCGATAGTCTATGAAATCCACGTGAATGTCAAATAGAATTACGCACTCTTTATGCCCGGCCTTGGACTTCTTTTTGGCGAAAATGTTCCCATTAAAACGTGCTGAAATCTGACCGCACTTTTAGATTTTTTCAATAAAGTTGTGCTATTATTGCGCCCTATTATTAATTGTTATGGCTTAAAATAGAGTTATGAATATTCGTTGGAATATTGCGTTGGCGGTAATCGCATTGGGATTATTAGCTTGGTTTTATAGCTTGAATCAAGAAGATGACGGGCTGAATGCGCTTGTTAAGACCGCAGACGCACCGGAATATGTCGGGCAGAAAATGAATACGGTGGTATATGCACCGACTGGCAAAAAACAGTATTTGGCCACATCCGATAAAGTAGAGTATTACACCTCGGATGGGCATACGAATTTTATGAATCCAAAAGTGCGTTTATTGGATCTTGAAATTCAGCGTGCCGGCACGGAGAGTGCTGACACGGAAAGTTGGGCGTTAAGTGCGAATAAAGCCACTTTAACGAAGAACAACATGTTATATTTGGAAGGTAATGTCGTAGCACAAAGCCTTTCTGCACAATCTCGTTTACAACGTATTGAAACCGAAAGTGCGGTAGTAAATTTAACTACGCAAGATATTACTTCCGATAACATGGTGAAATTAAACGGACAGGACTTTAGTTCAACAGGTTTAAAATTGACAGGCAACTTACAACAACAAGTGGCCACTTTAAAAGAACAGGTAAAAACACATTATGAAATTAATAAGCAGTAAAATTGTGCTTGCTTCTACATTGGTTTTTATGTCTTTTTCCGCCTTGGCGTTAAAAGAAGATACCAATCAACCGATTAACATCGTGTCCGATAATCAATCTTTGGATATGAATAATCGTGTCGTTACTTTCACGGATAACGTGGTGATTACACAGGGTTCCATTGTTGTCAATGCAAGCAAAGTGGTTATTACCCGTCCGGAAGAGAATTCTAAACAAAAAGATAAAGTGGAAGCGTTTGGCAATCCGGTGACCTTTCATCAAATTATGGATGACGGCAAACCGGTTGATGGTAAAGCCAATAAAGTGGTTTATGACCTCGGTACCGAATTTTTAACATTGACCGGTGATGCAGAATTAAAACAATTGGATAGCAAAATTAACGGTAGTGTTATTACCTATGATGTAGCTAATCAGCAACTGAAAGCAAATGCGAATTCCGGTGCACGTGTAAAAACGGTATTGATTCCCACCCAATTAAATCGTGTCAATGGCAAATAGGACAAAAAATGGCGATTCTGTACGCTGAAAATTTAGCGAAAAGCTATAAAAACCGCCAAGTGGTTTCTGATGTCAGTTTAACGGTACATTCAGGTGAAATCGTTGGCTTATTAGGCCCGAATGGTGCCGGTAAAACCACTACCTTCTATATGGTGGTGGGATTAGTGAATCATGATCAAGGTAAGATTCGCATCGATGATGAGGATATTAGTTTGTTGCCGATGCATAACCGTGCGCAAAAAGGCGTTGGTTACTTGCCGCAAGAGGCCTCTATTTTTCGCCGTTTAAGTGTGTATGAAAATTTGATGGCGGTATTGGAAATACGTAAAGATTTGACCGCACTTCAACGCCAAGAAAAAGCAGATGAGCTGATTGAAGAATTTAACATCGGACATATTCGCGATAGTTTGGGGCAATCTTTATCCGGTGGTGAACGTCGCCGCGTAGAAATCGCGCGTGCTTTAGCCGCCAACCCAAAATTCATTTTGTTGGATGAGCCTTTTGCCGGCGTCGATCCAATTTCCGTGATTGATATTAAGAAAATTATTAAAGATTTACGCGATCGTGGTCTTGGTGTGTTAATTACCGACCATAACGTACGTGAAACCTTAGATGTGTGCGAGCGGGCTTACATTGTAAGTTCAGGCAAGATGATTGCAACCGGTACACCTACTGAAATTATGAATAACAAATTGGTTAAAGACGTTTATTTAGGCGCCGATTTCCAGCTGTAACCTATGAAATTTACTGAGTTATTAACGCCGGAAACCATTCGTCAAGGAATGATTTCTTCCAGCAAAAAACGGGTTTTTGAGTCCATTGCGCGTATCGTAGAAGAACAATTACACATGGAAAATGGCGAGCAATGCTGCTTTGATTGTTTGTTTGCTCGTGAGAAATTAGGTAATTCCGGTTTAGGTGGTGGTGTTGCAATGCCAAAAGGGCGCCTACCTAATAATGGCAAACCCATAGGTGTATTTATTCAATTAGAAAGCCCTATTGATTATGAAGCCTCAGATAAACGTGAAGTTGATTTAATTTTCGCAGTATTGATCCCGGAAAATATGTGCGGTGATTACGTTCAGTATTTGCCAACATTGGCTGAGAATTTAGTGGACAAATCTTTGTGTAAACAACTGAGGGCGGCAAAAAGTGCTGATGAAATTTGGGGCGTTTTTTCACATTATGATCAATGTGAGGCGGAAGAAATAGAGGTTGATGAGGAAGATTTTACTTCATTAGCACCGGAATCCGGTTCTGAAGAATAAAGAAAGGGGAATTATGGAAATTATCATTATTAGCGGTCGTTCCGGTGGTGGAAAATCCGTTGCATTAAGAGCTTTAGAAGACATGGGGTACTATTGTGTAGATAATTTGCCATTAGATTTGGTCCCGCAATTAATCAATATTCTTTCTGTTAATCAACACGCTGTTGCGATTAGTTTGGATATTCGTAATTTGCCAACGTCACCGGCGGTATTGGAAAAGACGATTGCGCATATTCAACAAGAACATAACGTTAAAATCATCTTCTTGGATGCTGATAAAACGACGTTGGTTCGACGTTATAGCGATTCTCGCCGTTTGCACCCCTTATCCACGCACGATCTTTCTCTGGAAGCCGCTATCGATGAAGAAAGTAAACATCTTGATCCACTGATTCAACAGGCAAATATCATCATTGATACAGGATCATTGTCCACACATGAATTGGCGGAGCGTTTACGCGAATTTTTGCGCGGGCATTCCGATACGGAATTGAAAATTGTGGTGGAATCCTTTGGTTTTAAATACGGCATTCCGTTGGATGCGGATTATGTTTTTGATGTCCGTTTTTTACCTAATCCCCATTGGAATCATGCACTACGACCAATGACGGGTTTGGATCAGCCAGTGATAGAATTTCTCGAAAAGCATAATGAAGTACATCAATTTATCTATTTAACCCGCTCTTATATTGAAACTTGGTTGCCGATGTTGGAGCAGAATAACCGCAGTTATTTGACTATTGCGATTGGCTGTACCGGTGGTAAACATCGTTCCGTCTATGTTGCCGAACAATTGGGCAAGTATTTCCAAGATAAAGGCAAAAACGTCAGTATTTTGCACCGCTCTTTAGAAAAACATAAAAAGCAATAAATTATTTTTTTTCGATTTGGCTGATTTGGCTGATGATTTCACCATCAGTCAAACGTGTTCTTATTTGCTCCCCAATCTTGACCTCATTAATCGATTTAATCGTGCCATACTTGGCGTTTTGCGTGATGGAGTAACCGCGCGCCAACACTTTCAATGGACTTAAACTGTCTAATTTTCCACATAAATGAGCTAGCTGCTTTTGCTGAAGTCCCAGCTTCAAATTCATTTCAGAATTTAACCGCACTTTGAGTTGCGCCACTCGCTGTTCGTGCTGTTGTATCCATAGTGGCAACGGATTTTTATATAATCGTGCAGAAAGTGCGGTCAGATTTTCCGCCGTTTTTTGCCAACGATGGTACAAGCTTTGTTGTAAACGATGGCGTAATTGTGTGATGAATTGTTGTTGAATGCGGAGCTGTGATTGCGGATGACGATGCTGTAAACGCAAGGAGAGGTGTTGTAATTGTTGCTTCTTCTCGGCAAAGATTCGATCTAAAGCAATTTCAATCCGTTGCTGACGATATTGTAATTGTTGTATCAATTCTGCTTGGTTGCGACTGACGAGCTCTGCTGCAGCGGAAGGCGTCGGGGCACGTAAATCGGCAACGAAATCAGCGATAGTCACATCAGTTTCATGCCCTACTGCACTGATGATGGGAATGGCGGAATGGAAAATGGCGCGCGCCACTTTTTCTTCGTTGAAACACCATAAATCCTCTAAGGAGCCACCACCGCGTCCAACAATGAGCACATCGACTTCTTGCCGTTGATTAGCAAGTTGAATCATCTGCGTAATTTCAGTTGCCGCATCTTTACCTTGTACCGCCGTTGGATAAATGATGACTTTCAGACTTGGGTCACGACGCTGTAAAATATGTAAGATATCTTGCAGCGCCGCACCGGTTTGAGAGGTAACAATTCCAACCGCCTTGCTAAAGTGCGGTAGGTTTTTTTTTTGATTCTGAGCGAATAATCCTTCTGCTGCGAGCTTTACTTTTAGTGCTTCAAACTGCTGCATAAGTAAGCCATCGCCGGCGAGGTGCATGCTTTCGATAATCAGTTGATAATCACCGCGTGGCTCATACAAACTGACGGAAGCACGCACCAACACTTGCATGCCATTGGTTGGACGAAAGCTCACGCGCAGATTTTTCATGCGGAACATGGCGCAACGCACTTGGGCATTTTCGTCTTTTAAACTCAAGTACCAATGACCGGAAACCGGCTGGGTAAAATTAGAAATTTCCCCGGTAAGCCAAACCTGCCCAAGTTGATTTTCTAACATCAAGCGTACAGATTGGTTCAGCTGACTGACAGAATAAATATTATCGCTCATTCTCTTTCTTGTTTTTTAGTGCTCGTGCAATAGTGCCCAGCCGTCATCCAGCCAGTTACAAATGCTGTCAAAGAGCGCATGAAGAGAAAGCTCTCCGTCTTTTTCAATCAATTGAGTTAAGAAAGCGTAATCAACGTTTTCGCCATCGGCTAATTTTTTCAGTATTTCAGCCTCAGCCTGATTTAACTCATCAAGCCATTCGCCGTTGGCGTAAATACGCAACGGGTTTTCGGTATAAACTAATTTACAGTTGTTATCTTGTTGCAGTTTTCCACCTAGCTCAAAGATTTCGGCGACATCATCAAGATCAGTAAATTCACCAACGTCTAGTAGTTCATAACGTCTTTGACTTACTGTGGTTGCCAAAGCATGTTGGAACAGTTGATCAAATTGTTTGGATTGAGACAGTTGTTGCAAGAATTGGCGTTTTAATTCCTGTACTGTTGCTGTGTCGAGTTTACCGGTATTTTGGACTTCGGGTGTTAAACGGAATGGGATATTCAGCTCACTCACGTCTAGATTTGGGTGACAAAGGTTACGTTCTAAGTTGTCAATTAATTCGCTCGTGTTTGGGTAACGTAAGCCGAAAGAAACAGTTAAGCAATCATCTTGAGCCACACCGTAATGGGAAAGTCGGGAAGGTACATAAAGCACATCTCCCGGCTCCATTACTTCATCTAAAATTAATTCACCCATATCATCAAAAATACGAATAGGTTGATTCGATTTAAATTCAGTTGTTGGTTCGCACCATTTACCTAATTGCCAGCGGCGATGCCCGTAAGCCTGCACAAGGAAAACATCGTATTCATCGTAATGTTTCCCAACGGATCCGCCTTGTGGCGCAAAGGACACCATAATATCATCACGCTGCCATTGTGGAATAAAACCGAATTTATTCCATAAACTACCAAGTTGTGGTGACCATTGTTCCAAGTTTTGGACTAAAACAGACCATTTTTCCGGCATGTTTGTAAAGTCTTCTTCGGATAAAGGACTGGTGAACAATTCCCAATTATCTTCGCTATGTTGCTTGATTAAACGAGCGACAACTTCTTCTGTTTGGGCAAGTTCTAAAATGTCATCAGGTTCTAATTGACCTACAATTTCTGGCAATCCGCCACGAATTAAAAGTGGTTTTTTTTGCCAGTAATCACGTAAGAAAATTTCTGGGGTAATATTTTTGGGTAAGCAGAATTTGCTCATATACATTCCTTCTTTGTGTTGTGCTATTTTTTCTTGGCCTGTTCTTCTGCACGTTTGCGCCGAATTTCTTTTGGATCAGCTAAAAGCGGACGATAAATTTCAATGCGATCCCCCTCTTTTAATTGATCGTTTAATTTCACAGGTCGGCTAAAAATACCAATTTTATTGGTGCGTAAATCAATGTCATTGAATTGTTGCAAAATACCGGATTGCACAATCGCTGTTTGTACCATCGTACCCTCATCGACGCTAAAGGTTTTTAGGTAATGATGATCGGGGAACGCGTAGGTAATTTGGATATTAATTTTATTAGCCATAAATTTATTTTGCTTGTGGTTTTAAGATATCAATATTATAGGTAAATGGATGAAAATCTGACCAAAATAAAATGTTGCTGATAGAGTTGAAAATTTAAACCCATACGGGAACGTATTTTTTATCCAATGCTGTAGGTTCTCTTTGCTTTATTACAAATTTAAGGGATGGTTAATCCACTGCAGTTTATTGATTTTCCTTCATTGTATTACAGGTTGTAAACTTTTGTCGAATGCCTATGGCACCTATTTTTAATTCACTGCTAAATTTCACCACACTTCAATTTTATGTATGGCTGTTAATATTGTTGAATCAGTAATTTGAGAATATATCAATTACCTATAACTCAATAAATTTCTTGCATTATGAATATCTAGAAGAAACTAACAAGAATCATTAGGAAAAATTGGCATATAAAGAAAGACACTATATTATAGGTAAAATATTAAGAAAAAATGAGAGGATTGAAATGAATTGGATTTGGTTTGCGATAGGCTCCGCATTTTTTGCAGGGTTAACCGCGATTTTAGGAAAGTTAGGTGTTGAAGGATTAAACAGTAATTTAGCCACATTTATTCGTACTGTAGTAATTTTATTTGTTGTAATAGCAATTATTTCAATACGAAATGAATGGCAGTTACCTCAACATATTGCCGCTAAACCAGTAATTTTTCTTGTGTTGTCCGGCATTGCTACCGGGCTTTCTTGGCTTTTATATTATCGAGCTTTACAACTTGCGCCAGCCTCTTGGGTTGCACCTATTGATAAATTAAGCGTGGTAATTGCGATTGTATTAGGGGTGACTCTTTTAGGTGAACCGCTTAGTATTAAATTGCTTGTTGGAGCAGGGCTAATTTTTTCCGGCGTGTTAGTGCTGGCATTGTAAAATACACTGAAAAACGACCGCACTTGAACGTTATTCATAAAAAATAGCTCCCACTGGGGAGCTATTTTTATGTTGAGTGTAAAAAATTAGCCTTTGTAGTTGTGGACGTGCGCAACTAAGTCTAATACTTTGTGTGAATAACCGGTTTCGTTGTCATACCAAGAAACAAGTTTCACGAAGGTGTCGGTTAATGCGATACCTGCAGCAGCGTCAAACACAGAAGTGAGTGAACAACCATTGAAGTCAGTAGAAACTACAGCATCTTCAGTATAGCCTAAAACGCCTTTCATTTCGTTTTCTGAAGCACGTTTTAATTCCGCACAAATTTCTGCGTAAGTTGCCGGTTTTTCAAGGTTAACGGTTAAGTCAACAACAGACACGTTTGGTGTAGGCACACGGAATGCCATACCGGTTAATTTACCGTTTAATGCCGGAATAACTTTACCTACTGCTTTTGCAGCACCGGTAGAAGATGGGATGATGTTTTGGGAAGCACCACGACCACCGCGCCAATCTTTTGCAGATGGACCATCAACGGTTTTTTGTGTTGCTGTGGTTGCGTGAACAGTGGTCATTAAACCGTCTTTGATACCGAATTTATCGTTGATCACTTTGGCTAATGGCGCTAAACAGTTCGTTGTACAAGACGCGTTAGAAACGATGTCTTGACCTTTGTATGCATCAAAGTTTACACCACGTACGAACATTGGCGTGCTGTCTTTAGATGGGCCGGTTAAAACGACTTTTTTCGCACCGGCAGTGATGTGTTTACGAGCCGTTTCATCGGTTAAGAATAAACCGGTTGCTTCAACAGCAACATCAACACCGATAGCGCCCCAGTTAAGATTTGCTGGATCACGTTCAGAAGTCACGCGGATAGTTTTGCCGTTGACCACAAGGTTGCCGTCTTTTACTTCAACAGTGCCATCAAAGCGACCATGAGTTGAATCATATTTTAACATGTAAGCCATGTATTCAACGTCGATCAAGTCGTTGATACCGACCACTTCGATGTCATCACGATGTTGTGCTGCACGGAATACGATACGGCCGATACGACCGAAACCATTGATACCAATTTTAATAGCCATAAGTTTTCACCTTATATTTTTAAGTTAAACAAAAAGGTTAAATAGGCATGGAGGTTTGATTTCTCTCTACCAATTTTGAGGGGGATTATAACATACTTTCTTGAATTTGAGAATGTGCCTCTCAAAAACACACAAGACTGTCGTCTCAAAAATTTTGTCAAAAACGACCGCACTTTTGCTGATTTTTTATTGGGTTAGAGGCATAATAAGCTAAATTATCGATGAGAGAATAATATGTTACAAGGCAATTTATACATTATTTCTGCACCGAGTGGTGCCGGCAAATCTTCATTAATTAGTGCATTATTGAAACGTGTCAACAGCCATAAAATGATGGTTTCCGTATCGCATACGACCCGCTCCCCCCGCCCGGGTGAGCAAGAAGGTGTGCATTATTATTTTGTTTCACATAATGAGTTTGAAAATTTAATCGAACAAAACGCATTCTTAGAATATGCCAAGGTGTTTGGTGGCAATTATTACGGTACCTCTTTGTTTGCCATTGAAGAAAATTTAGCGAAAGGCATTGATGTGTTTCTCGATATTGATTGGCAAGGAGCACAACAAATCCGTAAAAAAGTTCCTCACGTAAAAAGCATTTTTATTTTGCCTCCATCTCTAAATGAGTTGGAAAATCGTTTAATCGGAAGAGGACAAGACAGTGCGGAAGTGATTGCTGATAGAATGGCAAAAGCCATCAGTGAAATTTCTCATTATAATGAATATGATTATGTCATTGTAAATGACAATTTTGAGCAGGCGCAGGCTGACTTACAGGCAATCTTGCGTGCAGAGCGATTAACCTTGGCACATCAGCAACGAGAAAATCAAGGCCTGATCGATCAATTACTGGATAAATAAAACATGTTTTAGTATCATGTCCGCCCTTTAGATTTATATTAGATTTAGCAAACTGGAGTAATTTATGGCTCGTGTCACCGTGCAAGATGCAGTAGAAAAAATTGGTAACCGTTTCGATTTAATTTTAACCGCCGCTCGTCGTGCAAGACAATTACAGCTACACGCGCGTGAACCGTTGGTGCCGGAAGACAATGACAAACCAACCGTAATCGCTTTGCGTGAAATTGAAAAAGGCTTGATTAATAATGATATTTTAGATGCTCAAGAACGTCAGGAACATTTGGCTCTTGAAAAAGCCGAAGTGAACGCTGTTTCTTTATTATCCGAATAAAGTGCGGTCAAAATTAACCACGTTTTTTAATTGGGCGGGTGTGTTTTGTATCTATTCGAAGGTTTACATCATATTATTCAGGGGTATTTACCGCCTGAACAAATTGAATTAGTTAAACGTGCATTTGTGATTGCTCGCGATGCGCACGAAGGGCAAGCACGCTCCAGTGGTGAGCCCTATATCACCCATCCTGTTGCTGTGGCTTCTATCATTGCTGAAATGCGATTAGATCATGAAGCCGTCATGGCCGCTTTATTACATGATGTCATTGAAGATACGCCTTATACCGAAGAACAATTGAAAGCCGAATTCGGCACCAGTGTCGCGGAAATCGTGGAAGGCGTCTCTAAATTAGACAAACTCAAATTCAGAACACGTCAAGAAGCGGAAGTGGCGAACTTCCGCAAAATGATCTTGGCAATGACCAAGGACATTCGTGTCGTTCTTATTAAACTTGCCGACCGTACCCATAATATGCGCACACTTAGCGCATTGCGTCCTGATAAACGTCGTCGTATCGCCAAAGAAACCCTTGAAATTTACGCCCCGCTTGCTCATCGTTTAGGCATTGAACATATTAAAAATGAATTGGAAGATCTTGGCTTTGAAGCCATGCATCCGCAACGTTATGCCGTGCTGCAAAAGGTTGTGCAAATCGCACGCGGCAATCGTAAAGATATGATTGAGCGTATTTCTGCCGAAATTAAAGGTCGATTAGACGATGTGGGCATTCAAGCGCGCGTATTTGGACGTGAGAAACATCTCTATGCCATCTACCAAAAAATGCGTTTAAAAGATCAGCAATTTCATTCCATTATGGATATTTATGCATTCCGCACTGTTGTGGAAAACGTGGATACCTGCTATCGCGTATTGGGACAAATGCACAGCCTTTATAAACCACGCCCGGGACGGGTTAAAGATTATATAGCTGTGCCAAAAGCCAATGGCTATCAGTCTTTACATACATCGATGATCGGTCCACATGGTGTGCCTGTTGAAGTGCAGATTCGCACGGAAGAAATGGATCAAATGGCAGAAATGGGCGTGGCAGCACATTGGGCGTATAAACAAGGCGGAAGAAATGACAGTACGCCAGCGCAAATTCGTGCACAACGTTGGCTGCAAAGTTTGGTGGAACTGCAACAAAGTGCGGGAAACTCGTTTGAATTTATTGAAAGTGTAAAATCCGAATTCTTCCCGAAAGAAATTTATGTTTTTACACCGAAAGGACGCATTGTTGAATTGCCGAAAGGCGCAACACCGGTCGATTTTGCCTACGCAGTACACACGGATATAGGTAAAAATTGTGTAGCTGCAAACGTGGATCGCAAGCCGTATCCATTATCCCAACCTTTAGAGTCTGGACAGACCATTGATATTTTAACCTCACCAAATGCACGCCCAAATGTGGCTTGGTTAAATTTTGTCGTTACCGCTAAAGCCCGTTCCAGTATCCGCCATGCCTTAAAAGATTTACGCCGTGATGAAGCAATTGAGTCGGGCAAGCGTCAATTGGCACACGCTTTAAATCCGTTAAAACCGGAAGAACTTAACCCGGAATTTATTCAGCAGGTATTAGCGGATCTTAAACTCACCAGCCTGAACGATGTCTTTATGGAAATCGGTTTGGGCAATCAAATGAGCACGGTGATTGCCCATCGTTTGTTGGGAGAATCGATCGAAATTGATACGGATGGTAATCCGGATAATAATGCGACGCCATTAGAAATTACTGCCAATGGTGGCTTATTGACTACTTTTGCACAGTGTTGCCATCCGGTCCCGGGGGATCCGATTATTGCTTATGCGAGTCCGGGTAAAGGTTTAGTGATTCATCATGAAGCTTGCTCAAATCTCAAAGATCGTAAAGACAACCCTAAACATTATATGCCTGTGGATTGGGAGAAAAGTGATACTCAAATTGAATTTGAGACAGAATTGCGCATTGAGATGATCAATCAGCAAGGCACTTTACCGCATTTGATGTCCACGATCTCCTCCATGGACAGCAATATTCAAAGCATTTGGACAGAAGAGCAAGAGGGGCGTTTATATCAAATCATCGTCTTATTAACGGTAAAAGATAATAAACATTTGGCAAATATTATCCGTAAAATCAAGCAAATGCCTGAACTGATTCACATTGAACGTAATATCAACCAATAATGCACGCCCAATTATTAGATGCCATTCCACTCACCGCCATCTCCGGTGTCGGCGCTGCAATTGCAGAAAAATTAAGTAAGTTGGGCATTTTCAATCTGCAAGATCTTCTCTTTCATCTCCCTCTACGTTACGAAGATCGTACTCGAATTACGCCTATTGTTGATCTGCGTCCCGAGCAATATGCTACCATCGAGGGCGTAGTTCAGAGCGCAGAAGTACAATTTGGGCGTCGCCCCATGCTGATGGTTTACCTCTCCGATGGCACATCCAAACTCGCATTACGTTTTTTCAATTTTAATGCCGGCATGAAAAATAGCTTACAGCCAGGCGCTCGCGTGAAAGCCTTTGGCGAAGTACGCCGTGGGCGTTTTATGGCAGAGATTCATCATCCGGAATATCAAATTATTCATGACAATAAACCCCTCGTTTTGGCGGAAACGCTGACGCCCATTTATCCAGCTACAGAAGGATTAAAACAAACATCGTTGCGTAAATTAATTGCGCAAGCTTTGTTGGTCTTAGAGAAAACGCCTTTGGCTGAGTTGTTGCCTGCTGAGTTTAATCCGCATCCTTTTGATTTGAAATCGGCAATTCAGTTTTTACACAATCCGCCGCCGGATGTTTCTTTGGCGATATTGGAAGAAGGCAAACACCCTGCACAACAGCGCCTAATTTTTGAAGAATTGTTGGCATACAATCTCGCGATGCAAAAAGTGCGGTCAGGAATTCAGGAGAATTTTGCGGAACCCTTGTGTGCACAATCGGATTTAAAACAACGCTTTTTAGCACAATTATCTTTCACACCGACCCATGCGCAATTGCGTGTTACCCAAGAGATTGAACAGGATTTACAACAAAATTATCCGATGATGCGCTTGGTGCAAGGTGATGTAGGCTCCGGTAAAACCTTAGTGGCAGCACTGGCAGCGTTGACGGCCATTGATAATGGCAAACAAGTGGCGTTAATGGCTCCAACAGAAATTTTGGCAGAACAGCATGCCACAAATTTCCGCCGTTGGTTTGAGCCGCTTGGCATAGATGTCGGTTGGTTAGCCGGCAAAGTCAAAGGGAAACAACGTCTTGCCGAGCTGGAAAAAATAAAAAACGGTGAAGTTCAAATGGTGGTCGGGACACACGCCCTATTCCAAGATGAAGTCGAATTTCATCATCTGAGTTTGGTGATTGTGGATGAGCAACATCGTTTTGGCGTACACCAACGTTTAATGTTGCGTGAAAAAGGCAACCAAGCAGGCGTTTATCCTCACCAACTTATTATGACCGCCACGCCGATTCCACGCACATTGGCCATGACGGTATATGCCGATTTAGACACCTCAATTATTGACGAACTGCCACCCGGACGCACACCAATTACGACCATTGCTATCTCTGAAGAGCGTCGCGCAGAAATTATCGAACGGGTCAATGTGGCCTGTACACAAGAAAAACGGCAGGCTTATTGGGTTTGCACCCTAATTGATGAATCGGAAGTGCTGGAAGCGCAGGCAGCAGAAGCTGTCGCAGAAGATCTTCATAAAATCTTACCGCACTTGCGTATTGGTTTAGTACATGGGCGGATGAAACCCAGTGAAAAACAAGCCGTCATGGCACAATTCAAACTTGCCAAGCTAGATTTGTTAGTTGCTACAACAGTGATTGAAGTCGGCGTAGATGTGCCAAATGCCAGTTTGATGATCATTGAAAATGCTGAACGTTTAGGACTCTCCCAGCTTCATCAGCTTCGCGGACGTGTGGGTCGAGGAAGTGCAGCCTCTTTTTGTGTCTTGATGTATAAACCGCCACTTGGCAAAATTTCGCAGAAACGCCTGCAGGTCATGCGTGACACACAAGATGGCTTTGTGATTTCGGAAAAAGATTTAGAAATTCGTGGCCCGGGTGAAATGCTTGGTACGAAACAAACAGGTATTACGGAATTTAAAGTGGCAAACCTTATGCGTGATCGTAAAATGCTCCCAACCGTCCAATTTTATGCTCAGCAGCTCATCCAAAAATATCCGCAACAGGCAGACTTGCTCATTCGTCGCTGGCTGAATAATCGAGAGATTTATGGCAATGCCTGATTCGATTTTTGCTCGTTTTACTTGGCAACCCGAAGAGGCGCCAGAGGTTCAACATATTCCTTTTCCCATTCAGCATTGGCGCTAGATTGAAGCAACGGTGCCATCAATTTGAGGTGAAAGTGCGGTCGGAAAAATGGATAGAAAAAACATTTGAAAATGAGAGCGCACTTTTGCCCGATGGACTCTACTGGTGTCGTGAAGTTGTATTGTATGGTGATGGAGAACCTTGGGTGGCAGCGCGTACGTTAATTTCTAAAGCGTTATTCACCCATTATCAATCACTGTCCACATTAGGCGATAAACCGATTGGTGAATGGCTGTTTTCATTATCAGCGCAAAGGGTTGGGATTCAATGGCCGAAAGATCTTGAAAGTGGATTATATGCGAGTCGTTCCTTATTTTTAGTTCAAAAAATGCCATTGCTTATTAGTGAGCTTTTCCTTGAGAACAGCTTGATAAGCGAATAAAATTACGCAAATTCTTACATAAAATTGCTCATGAATATTCAATCAAAACCCACCATTCTTTTTTTTGATTCCGGCGTTGGGGGCTTTAGCGTATATCAGGAAGTTAAACAGCTTTTACCCGATTATCATTATTTATATTGTTTTGATAATGCGTATTTTCCTTATTCTGAAAAGCCAGAAGACGGTATTGTTGAGCGTACGTTAAAAATTTGCCAACGCATCGACAACCTGTGTTCTTTAGATCTTATTGTTATCGCCTGTAATACGGCAAGTACGGTGGTTTTGCCGGTATTGCGTAAACATTTTTCCATTCCTATTGTTGGCACGGTGCCGGCGATTAAACCTGCAGCAGAACAAACGCAAACCAACCATATTGGTTTGCTTGCTACTAAGGGAACGGTAAAACGTCAGTATTTATCTGATTTAATTGATAAATACGCCTCTTTTTGTCAGGTAGAGAAAATTGGTAGTACAAAATTAGTGGAACTGGCCGAACACAAGTTGCATGGATATCCTATTAATTTAAACGAGATAAAAGCGGAGTTGAGTGAATGGGAAAATATGCCTGATTTGGATGCTGTGGTGCTAGGTTGTACACATTTCCCGTTGATTAAATCTGAAATTCAGCAATGCTTACCGCAAGTTAAGTATTTTATTGATTCTGGCGCAGCCATTGCGAAACGGGTGAACTCTTTACTCAAGGAGGCAAAAGTGCGGTCAAAAAATCAAATAAATTCTCAAGTGTTTTGCACCAAGCCTCTTGTAAAAAAAGATAGCTTATTACAGCTTATTCATTCATTGGGCTTTGAAAAGTTAAGCCTACTGGATATTAATAGTGAAATTTTGAGCGATTCTGACAAAAAATAATCAATTAAAAAATATTTTCAAAAAAACGTAAAAAAGGGGTTGCAAG